>JBJEJM010000067.1:2442-5997 GCA_051878075.1 Clostridium sp.
ACTGTATAAAAACACAGTCTCTTTTCCATTTATAATATACGTTTTATATAATGTCTTACTTTAATGATTTAAGTTTTTCAGCATCACTTACAATACTAGTAATTCTTACTCCGAAGTTTTCATCTACAACAACTACTTCTCCTAGAGCTATTGGTTTCCCATTAACTAATATTTCAACTGGTTCTTCTGCAAGTTTATCAAGCTCTACTAAAGAGCCTACTCCTAAATTTAAAATATCTTCAATACTTTTTTTAGTTCTTCCAAGAACTACAGATATATCTAGAGGTACATCCATTATTAAATCCATATTCTTTATTGGTGGCACAGTATTCTGTGGAATCAATGGTTCAAATGCTGCTTGATGTACTTCTACTGGCTGTTGATATGTTTGCATTGCTTGCCCTCCATACATTTGTGGTTGTGTATACTGCATTTGTGGCTGTGCATACATCTGCGCTCCACTATTATTATGATGCATTTGTGGCTGTTGATTATATGTAGATTGTGCTTCTTCTTTAACCGGCTTAGGCTGAGTATTAATTTGTTGATCAAGATTAGTCTCATTATGCTGCTGAATACTTGCCTTTTTAATTTCGTCTTCAACATCTGCACCAGTCATTATTGCAACAATATTTTTTGCAGTTTCTATTGGAAATATTTGCATTATATTACTATCGACAATATCTCCAATTGTCATTTTAAATGATACTTTTACTATTAATTCATCTTCTGGTATAGAATCTGATATTGGTGTAGATTCATCTTTAACAACTTTTGCAGTTGGTGGTGATATATCTACCTTTCTGCCAAACATAGTTGCCATAGATGTTGCTGCTGAACCTATCATTTGATTCATAGCTTCAGATACTGCACTTATTTCTAATTCAGACAATTCATCAACTTCTGTTACATTTCCATCTCCACCCATCATGAGATTAGAGATTACAAGTCCATCATATGTCTTTATTATTAATATGTTTCTGCCAACTATTCCATCGATATATTCTATATCCAAAACTATATTTGGAGTTTCAAATCCTTTTTTAATTTCTTCCAATGTAGTTACTGATACTACTGGTGTTGTTATATTAACCTGCTGATTTATAAGCTGGTATAACGCAGTAGATGCAGATCCCATTGATATATTTCCTATCTCACCCAATAAATCCTTATCCGTTTCAGTTATAGTACTGTTTTCATTCTCACTGCCAGCAGATAAAGCATTACTCTCTTCTGAAACTTTAGAATCTCCTGATAATAATGCATTTATTTCCTCTTGAGATAAAAAGTTATTGCTCATACCCATTCACTTCCTTATCTGTTATATCTAATATCATAATACCCATATTCTTTCCAGATACTCCCGGCTTAGCATAATAGCACTCTTCATTTCCTACATATACTTTCACTGGGGATGAGCTTCTTGTATCAAGCTTAATTACATCTCCTATTGTCAGCTTTAAGAAATCTTCTACAGTTAATCTTGCCTTTCCTAATTCTGCTACAACTTCAACATCAACTTTATGAATGCCTTCTTCTAATTTTTCTCTAGATTCTATCTTAGAACTTTCATCATTATTTTGAAAAGAATATTGCACCACTAATCTATCTAATATTTTTTCAATACTTAAATAAGGAATACACATATTTATAAATGTACTACGTTTATTCATTTCTATTGAAAATGTTATTAATGCTACAGGATCATTAGGTGCCAGTGTCTGATTAATTGCTGGATTTGTTTCAATTCCTTCAACCTCAGGCTCAACTTCTAAAATTGTTTCCCATGCTAATTTCAAATTACTTATCATCCCAGTAGTTATTTGTCTCATAATATTTTTATCTATATCAGAGAATTCTTTAGTTTCAACTTTCCTATCTCCATTCCCTCCAAGTAAAATATCTATTACCTGAAGTGAAAATTGAGGATTAGTTTCAAAGATTATATTGCCTGCAAGAGGCGGCATCTTGAATATAGTTATTATTGTAGGATTCTGAACAGAATGTATAAATTCCTCATATGTTATCTGCTCTACAGTTTCCACTTTAACCTTAACATTTTGTCTAGTTTGACCAGTTAAGTAATTAGAAATAATTCTAGCATAATTATCATGAACTAATTCTAAAGTTCTTATATGTTCCTTGGAAAACTTTTGAGGACTTCTAAAGTCATAAAGTTTGACCTTATGTTTATCATCTTCTTTTCCAACCTCTTCTGGTTCCAATTCACCTGTAGATAGAGCAGATAATAAGGCATCTATTTCATTCTGTGATAAAACATCTGCCATATTACTCCCTCATTTCCATTAATTTAGTAGTTTATCTATATCTATTATAGTTAAAAGTTTATCCTCATAGTTTAATATACCTTTTACATAAGGCTGACTTGTGTCATTGTCCTTTTCTAATTTTTTTATACTTTTTTCATCTATGTCTAAAACTTCTTCAACTTCATCTACTGATATTCCAATTTCCTCATCTTCAATAGTTAATATTATTATGTTGTTCTGTTCATTTCCATGTTCAACATTTAATAATAAATTTAAGTCTACAAGAGATTTAATGCTTCCTCTTAAATTTATTAACCCTTTAATATAACTTGGTGCCTTTGGTACTTTTGTTATGCTCATAATATCATTTATTCCCTGAACTCTATCAGTTTCAACTGCAAAATGTTCATCACCTAATTTAAATACTACTATCTGCATGTTAAATACCCTCCTTTACCCATTTTGTATTTAAATCTAAATCATTTGTAATTATATTTAGATATTGTACTTTCAATTATTATTACAATGCGAAATTGCTAAATAACCTTAACCATAAATTTAAACTTTAATTGTTTAATTATTTGATTTTGAGGTTTTGTCCACCAAAAGTTAACAGCTAACTATTATTATAAAACTTAAAATATGTATAATAAATGTTATTAATTTTTTACATGTAAGTTACTAACTAAAAGTTATCCTATTACTTTCTTAATAGCTTCTAAAACTCTTTCTGCCTGGAATGGTTTTACTATAAAATCTTTAGCACCTGCTCTTATAGCATCCATAACCATTGACTGTTGACCCATTGCAGAACACATTATAATTTTTGCATTTGGATCAAATGCTTTAATTTGCTTAACAGCTTCAATTCCATCCATATCTGGCATTGTTATATCCATAGTTACCACATCTGGTTTTTCCTTCTTGTACATGTCAACAGCTACTATTCCGTTATTTGCTTCACCTACAATTTCAAAATCATTTTTTTCTAAGATATCCTTTATCATCATTCTCATAAATGCTGCATCATCAACAATTAAAACTTTAGCCATAATTTTTACCTCCAAAATTAACTTATTCCTATCGATTTTAATATTTTTTCTAGTGATCCCGGCATAGGGATATAATAAAAATGTCCACCTATATTTTCTTCTGTATCGTCTAAAAATATAGTCTCAATATCCAATATATATTCATCATATTGATTAGACTCAATAAAAGTAGTTGTTAGTATAGCCCCTAACATATCATGCGTTGCTGCTGGAACTGATGGTAGTATTGTAAG
>JBJEJM010000068.1:0-5900 GCA_051878075.1 Clostridium sp.
CCTAATTAAGCATTGGGATTCAATCATTGTTAATTATTATAATATAATTTCAGTAAATTATAAAGATATAGGTACTTAATAAATAGCTTTATAACTATCTTAAGTACCTATTACTATGTAAATTTTTTTATTCTATGTACTATACTTGTTAGATATTTCAATATGCTAATAAAACCTATAACTAATAATTAGTGTATAGGCTTTATTTAAATTTAGATTATAATGGTATGTTTATTTAAATTTTAAAACTACATTATATCTTTTAATTGTTATAATAATAGCTTGTCCAATACTCTTCTAAATCTTCTTCAGATATGTAAATTTTACTTCCTTTCCATCGTATTCTTACACCATTATTATAATGTTCAATAGTTTCAAAATTTTCTTCAGAATAAACTTGTCCTATTGATGTAGCTGTCATAGGAAATATAGTTGATAATATTATTGAACATATTCCTGTGGCAACTAAAGTTTTGTGTTTTTTTCTCATCATCTTTTGTTACTCCTAATTAATATAATATTTTTTCAATTGCAGAAATGCAATTTACTACAATATTATAGCATAGTAACTAAATTTCTTTCAACTTTATAAACTAACTATTGCATTATTAAATAAAATAACAGAAAAATTTAATATGGTTAACTTACTTATTTTAAATTAAGTTGTGCTTTATCTATCAAACTATCTGAACTAAATATAAAATTTGCTTTTGATTGATCTTTATTTATGTATTCATATATAGTACCTTTCTCCCCCATAATTTCAGTTTCAGATATCATTTGGCCTTCTCCTAAAATTTCCTGCACTTGATTATAAGTCATTCCATTCTGTATCTGATTATACTTGTCCATAGTAATTTGTGCATCCATATCCAATAAGCCAGCCTGATCTTTATTAATAACAATATCATCTTGGATTGTTATTGATAAATTACTGTATTCATCAGCTTTCCATGAATACATTACAGTTTTTACTCCATTAGTTTCATTAGAGGATTCTTCTTTTCCATCTCCTAGGATATCTTTAACTTCTTCATATGTCATTCCCATTTGAATGCTTAGAAAGTTATCATAATTTACTTTAGAATTTTCTTTTTCATTTTTTCTTGGATTATTGTCTGATTCTGATGATTCAGAATGGTCTGCCTCTACTGCTTCACTCATCTGTACAGACTCTTGCATTGTCTTTACATCTCTTATGGAATTCTTTATAATACTTGATGCACCTATTACTACAGCAATTGAAATTGCTATAGTTCCCCACTTTTTTAAAAATTGCGACACCAGCCTATTGCTACTCAAAATATGGACAAATATACACAAGTTGAAATTATTACTCACTTTAAGAATTGAATCTCTGAAATTTATTAATTTTCCCTACTTTAAAAATTTCTTTCTTAGTATTTTGCCTAGTAGCCTCTCCTTTCTTTTTTTATTTCTTGATTTTAAACTTTCATATTTCCTTGAAAATTTTATATTATATACTTAATATTTTATATCATCTTCAATAATTGTCAATATTACCCACAATGTAATGTTATTATACAAAAATATAAAATATTCTATAATATTCGTTTTCAAATATTAATAGAATATTTTATACTCAGAAAATTATTATTCAACATTATTGTATAAATATAAAATACAAAAATTATATTCCCGTATATTTTTATATTTTTATTCATTTATTCATATATAATGCATATATATTCATTTTTAGAACTTACCTGAATAGTAGAAAAAATTAAATACATTTTTGTTTAGTTTTCTGATGCAATATTATTGAATTGTCATTTATTGTGATTTGAATATAAAAATAATTCAGATATAATATAACAGATGATTATAAATTTTAATTATAATATGCTTGTAATATTGTAAGACTGTAAACAGCTTTGAAGCAGTATGTGTAAATATAGATAAGATGGATAATCAATAGAATAACAGAAGTTTAGTTATTGATTATTTATATTTTTTAAAATAATGTAATTCCCAAATCAATCAATATATAGTATAATATCATTTAGTTATATACTACATATTGATTGATAGTGTATTAGATTACACTTACGAGATATATTATATAAAAAATCAAATCCATTAAATATGTATGCACAAATATTATTACACTAAGGAGAAAGATCATGCTAATTATTAAAAGAAACAAAAGTGTCGAAGAATTTAATCCTGAAAAGATTAAAAATGCTATTCTGAAAGCAATGAAATTTGGAATAGGAAATATAAATGAAAATATTGCAGAAGAAATATCAATAAATATTTACAATGTTTTTAAAGATGAAAAGACACCACCAACAGTTGAACAGGTTGAAAATCTTGTTTATTACGAATTGGTCAAAAATGGTTTTGAAGGCGTTGCTAAGGCATATGAAGGATACAGGGCTGTTCAGGAATTTAAGAGACGTAAAAATACTACAGACGAAGATATAATAAGTCTGTTAAACAGCACTAATGAAGATGTATTAAAAGAAAATTCAAATAAAGATGGAAATATTGCTGCAACTCAGAGAGACTTAATAGCTGGAGAAGTCAGCAAAGATATAGCAAGACGTAAACTCCTTCCTACAAATATAGTTCAGGCTCATGATGAAGGAATACTTCATTATCATGATATGGATTATGCAATACAAAATATCCATAACTGCTGCCTTATAGATTTAGAAGATATGTTTACAAATGGAACTGTAATCAATGATAAGCTTGTAGAAACACCAAAAAGCTTCAGCACTGCATGTACAGTTGCTACTCAGATTATGGCTCAGGTATCATCTAACCAATATGGCGGCCAAAGTATAACAATTAAACATCTTGCTCCATTTTTAAGAGTAAGCTTTGATAAATATCATAAAAAATATTTAGAAAAATGTGATAAGGATTTAGCTTTAGAACTTGCAACTGAAAGAATGATGGAAGAATTAAAAAGCGGTGTTCAGACAGTAAGATATCAGCTTTCAACTTTACAGACAACAAATGGTCAAAGCCCTTTTGCTACAGTATATCTTGAAATCATAGAAGGTCATGAATATGAACGTGAACAGGCGTTAATATGTGAGGAAATGATAAAGCAGCGTCTTGAAGGAATGAAAAACTACAAGGGACAGGAAATTGGAGAAACTTTCCCAAAACTTATTTATGTTCTTGATGACCATAACTGCTTAGAAGGCGGAAAATATGACTACATAACTGAACTTTGCGCAGAATGTAATGTAAAGAGACTTGTTCCAGACTATCAGTCTGCAAAAATAATGCGTCAGAACTATGAAGGATGCAATTTCCCTCCAATGGGATGCAGATCACATCTTTCTCCTTATAAAGATGAAAACGGCAATTACAAATGGTATGGAAGATTCAATCAGGGAGTTATAAGTCTGAACCTTCCTCAGATAGGTATAATTGCAAATAAAGATATGGATTTATTCTGGTCATTACTAGAAGAAAGATTAGAATTATGTAAAGAAGCTTTATTATGCAGACACAAGCTTCTTCTTGGAACTAAGTCAGATGTAAGTCCTATTCACTGGCAGTATGGTGCTTTAGGAAGACTTAAGAAAGGTGAAGTTATTGATGAACTTCTTAAAAATAATTATTCTACACTTTCATTAGGATATGTAGGTATATGTGAAATGACATATGCTATGCTTGGAGTAAGCCACACTACTAAGGAAGGTGAAAAATTTGCTTTAGAAGTTATGAACTTCATGAAGAAAAAATGTGATGAATGGAAAAAAGAATATAACTTAGGATTTGGACTTTATGGAACTCCTGCTGAAAATCTTATATATAGATTCTGCAGACTTGATACACAGAGATATGGAAAGATCAAAAATGTAACTGATAAAATGTACTATACTAACAGCTATCATGTTCATGTAACAGAGCCAATTGATGCATTTGAAAAGCTTGAATTTGAAAGTCAGTTCCATGCAATAAGCAGTGGTGGATGTATTTCATATGTTGAAGTTCCTAACTTAAGCAAAAATTTAGAAGCTGTAAAATCAATCATCAACTTTATTTATCATAATGTACAATATGCAGAAATTAACACAAGACCAGATTTATGCTACAAATGCGGATATACTGGAGAAATTCAGAATGATGAAAACTTAAACTGGTACTGCCCTAACTGTGGAAATAGAGATGAAAGTGAAATGCAGGTAATGAGAAGAACTTGCGGATATATAGGTTCATCTTACTGGAGTAAAGGACGTACAGCTGAAATAAAGGAAAGAGTTCTTCACTTATAATAATTTAGACACTATATAAAACCAATTTAAATAATTATATTTAAGAAGGAAAGAAATATGTATTATTCAAAAATCAAATTTAATGATGTTGCTAATGGCCCAGGATTAAGAGTCAGTCTGTTTGTTTCAGGCTGTACTCACCATTGTAAAGGCTGCTTTCAGCCTGAAACATGGAACTTTGAAAATGGCGAGCCATTCAATTCAGATAAAATTGAATATATTATAAAAAAGAGCAGCAATAGATATACTGCAGGTCTTTCATTACTCGGGGGTGATCCTCTAGATAATGTGAATGGCATTTTGCCTTTATTAGAAGAATATAGAAAGGTATTTGGTAATACTAAGACTATATGGCTCTGGACAGGATATCTCTTTGAAGAAGTTATAAGTGATGAAAATAAATCTAAAGTTCTTCCTTTTATAGATGTTATTATCGATGGCGAATTCCAGGAAAGCTGCAAAGATATAACCCTTAAATATAAAGGCAGTACTAATCAGAGAGTTATAGATGTTCAAAAAAGTCTTCTTGATGATTTAATAGTTTTATATGAAGAATAATCATAAATGGGAGAGGTTCTAAATCCCTAAGTTTTCAATATGGAGCTTAAAACCGTAACCTGCTGATATAAAAGCAAAATATTATATATGAAAAGACAGTAAACAATTTTAATCTTTGTTTACTGTCTTTTGGTTATGGAATAATAAAGGGGCTGTCGCATCAACGGGGTTAAAAAATTGAACTGCTTCCTGTCAAGTAGACAACTAAAAAAATAAAAAGATTTCATAAGGCCAATTACTTATCGATTGGCCTTAATTTATGCTGTTGATTTCAAATGTAAATATTCACGATATTCAAGTAGTGTCATGCATTTTAAGCGTTTTTGATATCGATGATTATTGTAATAATCTATATATTGAATAATTGCAGTTTCTAATTCACTATATGAATTAAATTTCTTCAGATGATACATTTCAGATTTTAACATTCCCCAAAATGCTTCCATCGGACCGTTGTCTATACAACGTGCTACTCTTGACATACTTTGAATCATCCCGGCATCATCTAATTTTTTCTTAAAACTTTTAGATGTATACTGAAACCCACGATCACTATGAAAAAGTGGCTTCGCATCGAGATATTTTCTATGAGCTGTATCAAAAGTTTTAAAGACAAGAGCATTGTTATTTGAATGACCAATTTCAAATGACACAATACTTTTATCTGAAAGATCTAAGATCGCACTTAAATAAGCTTTCCCACCAAGTCCATATTTCATTTCTGTCACATCTGTAAGCCACTTTTCACCAAATTTATTGGAGTTAAAATTTCTGTTCAAAACATTTTCAGCTATTATTTGAGGATTTGATTTTATATATCTTTTTTTCTTCTTACGACAAACAGATTTTAAACCTAAAATATTCATAAGCCTATAAATTCTTTTAGGATTTACATGAAATTTATGTTCACGATTTAATTTAATTGTCATTTGCCTATATCCTAATATTCCTTGTTTTTCTTCATAAGCATCCTTAATTAATGATAGTAGTTGATGATTAAATTTCTCATTGTTACTTTCGCTTCGATTTAGCCATTTATAATATGCTGATCGTGCAATACCAGCGAATTAACATAATTCT
>JBJEJM010000069.1:0-5882 GCA_051878075.1 Clostridium sp.
ATTAAGGTATCAACGCCATTTACATTAGCCTGTTCATCATCATCTACAGGAATGACAAGATATTTTTTACCATCAATTATTTGTGATTTTATCTGATTTACCTTTTCAGGTTTTACTTGAAGGACTATATCATAATCCACCTCAGACTCATCATGTTCATCAGAAGAACTATTTAAATCAGTGTCTGAATTTAAATCTGGACTATCACTTGATAATTCAGTATCATCATCTGCTGCTACATATTGTTCTGATTCATCAGAATATGAAGACATGACATCCTGCTTATTTATTTCAGAATCTATGTCTGAATCTGCTTCATTATTTTCTAAAGTTCTTTTAAGTTTGTTTTCTAATATCTGTACCTGCTTTTCAAGTCTTTTTTCTTTTTTTCTCTGTTCATTAGCTGCAAGTATTTTGTTATCTATTAAGTTTTCTGCTACAGGAGGAGTTTCACCAAATTCTTCAGTATAAGATTTTTCTATTTTCATAGATATTTCTTCTGGAACTCCACTTTCAACAAGAAGATCTGAAATAGCATTATTAGTAAGGATAACTGGTTCAGCATCATCACCATGAATGTTGTTATGGTCATCTATCATAGTATTTAGTGTATCCTGAATTTCCATTACTAAATTATTAGACTGTTCATCATCACTTCCTACTGCATTGTGGATGATATTTGTGAATGCATCCTTCTGCTCAGCTGCTGTTTGTTTTGAGCTGCATCCAAGTGCACCTTCCATTAACTCAGGATGAGTGTCTCTTGCATTTTTTGTATAGTATATAACAGAATGAATATCAGAGCCTCTATCTATGAAAGCTGGGAAGATAAATCCATTAGCAGGCGGTTCTACAATCCAATCTCTTGAACGGGCACCTATTCTATTATCATCTGGAAGATAACTTAAACCTGGTTTGGATAATGATACTGGGCATATTGCACATAATATATATTCAAATACTTCTTCAGATTCATCTAATTTTGCATTATCTGTAGTCTTTGTAATTACATCATAAGCATCATGAAAAAGAAGTATTAAAAAGTTACCTGTATATTCGTAATTATCTATAATATTGTTATAAAATTTATCAAGAAGAGCATCATCTTTAAGGCAGCTTTTTTTCAGCATCATAAGATCATACTGCTTTCCCCCTTCTTCTTCTGCATCAAATGGAAATTCAAGCTGAAGAAGGTTGTTTCCTATTGTTCCTGATAATGTTTTTTTTGCAATCTCTAGATATTTAAAAAATTCATCTTCATCGATATTTAAAAAAGTTTCATTAAATTTTAAAATTATATTCTTTTCTCCATTTACATAACATCCGCACATTTTTGTAAAAGTACAGTCATCTTTTTTAAAACGCTTTTTTAATTCTAATATATCTTTTTTTCTCATACATTACCTCTCACTTCATGAGTTTTATTTTGTACATAATATAAGGATATGTTACCCATATAAGTATAGTATTCAATTAAAAGTGGTGCAAGTGACAATTGTTCAGAATTTATAGTTTTCAGTTATAAGCAGTATATAATGAGAAATAGGGACTAGAGCATTTTTCTGCATTGATGTATAATTTAAAGATAACTTAATATAAAGGGAGGAAATATTATTGTTTAAGCTCAGAAGGTTTCTAAAGCCATATATGAAAGAAACTATAATAGGCTCGGGGGCTAAATTGTTTGAAGCAATTTTAGAATTGCTATTACCAGTTTTTATGGGAAAGGTAATTGACATTGGAATAGCAGATAAAGATATAGCTTATGTTTTAAAGATGGCTGTATTAATGTTTATAACTATAAGTGTTGGTCTTGCATCTGCATCATTATGTCAGTATTATGCTTCTTACACTTGTCAGAATGTAGGAAATGATATGAGGAAAAGCCTTCTTAAAAAAATATCATTATTCTCATATTCAGATATAGATGCTTTTGGAAATGCTACATTAATAAACAGAATGACTAATGATGTAAATCAGGTGGTTTATGCTGTAGCTATGCTTATAAGACTTGTAAGCAGGGCTCCTTTTTTATGTATTGGTGCTTTAATAATGTCTATATATATAGATCCAAAAATGTCTTTAATATTTGCAGTATTGATTCCAGTCTTTATTCTAGTAATAGCTGTAATAATGAAGAAAACAGTACCTCTATATAAGGCTGCACAGGGGAAAATGGATGCCTTAGGAAACGTACTTAGAGAAAATTTAAGCGGAGTGCGCGTAATAAGGGCATTTGCAAATCATAGGAATGAAAAAAGAAGAATAGATACAGCAACAGAAGATGTATCGAAAGCTTATATAAGGGTGACAAATATATCATCATTAATGAATCCTTTAACTTCATTTATAATGAATATGGGTATTATTTTTATGCTTTATTTTGGAGGAGTAAATATAAATATAGGTACACTGACTCAGGGTGATATTGTAATTTTAATAAATTACATAACACAGGTTTTACTGGCACTTATAGTAGTAGCAAATCTCCTTGTTACATTTACTAAGGCTTCTGCATCATCAGCAAGAATAAATGAGGTATTTGAATATGTTCCAAGTATTAATGATGAAGATAATGCTACTGTGCTTTCAGATGAAGAGTTAGCAGCTGAAAAAGAAATAATAAAATTTGAGAATGTATCATTTAAATATAACTCAGAAGAAGTATTATCAGATATATCATTTGCAGTAAATAAGGGAGAAGTATTTGGGATAGTAGGAACAACAGGAAGTGGAAAATCTACTATTGCTAATTTAATACCAAGATTTTATGAAGCTACAAAGGGAACAGTATTATATTGTGGTAAAGATGTAAGAAAGCTTACACAAAGTTTTTTACATGAACAGATTGGAGTTGTTCCACAAAAATCAGTATTATTTACAGGTACCATATCAGATAATATAAGATGGGGAAAAGAAGATGCATCTGAAGACGAGATAATAGAAGCTTTAAAAGGTTCCATGGCTTATGAATTTGTAAGCAATATGGAGGATGGTATAAATTCTGTAATATATGAAGGTGGAAAGAATTTATCGGGAGGACAGAGACAGCGTCTTACCATAGCAAGGGCTTTAGTTAAAAAGCCACAAGTCATAATTTTAGATGACAGCTTAAGTGCACTTGATTATAAGACAGATAAAAAGCTTCGTGAATCATTAAAAGAAAATTTAAAAGAAACTACTACAATTATAATTTCACAGAGAATAAGTTCAATAATATCAGCAGATAAGATTCTTGTTTTAGATGATGGAATAGCTGTAGGACTTGGAACACATGAAGAATTATTAAATAACTGCAATACTTACAGAGAAATATATGAATCACAGGTTAAGTAAGGGAGGGAAAGCATAATGAATAATTTTAAGAGAATACTTACATATGTAAAACCATATAGATTCCAGGTTATATTAGCTGTTTTCTGTGCCTTTATAAGCAATATTGCAGTTATACTGGCAACTTACTTAAATGGGATTGCTATTGATAATATGCCAGGTGTTGGCAGTGTTAATTTCAGCGGATTGAAAAGAATATTGATAGGTCTTGCTTTTATCTATATAATATCATCATTATTCCAATGGTTTATTTCAAGATATGCCAATAAGGTTGCATATGAAATAGTAAGGGATATGAGAAGGGATACCTTTAATAGTTTAAACAAGCAGCCATTATCATATTATGACAATCATCCTCATGGCGATATAATAAGCCGTTTTACTAATGATTTGGATAGTGTAAGTGATGCACTTGCTGTATCAATTACAAATGTATTTTCAGGAATAGTTACAGTTATAACTGCGCTTTTATGCATGCTTTATTTAAATGTGGAAATCACAATTGGAATACTTGTAGTAACACCTATTGGATTCTTTATTGCATCAATGATAAGTAAATTCAGCCAGAATTCATTTGTGAGACAGCAGCAGTCAGTTGGTGAATTATCATCATTTGTATCTGAAATAGTTGGAAATCAGAAAATTGTGAAGGCTTTTGATAGGGAAAAAACTTCAATGAAACAATTTGAAGAAATATCAGATAAGCTTTGCCATACTGCAATCAGAGCCATGTTTGCATCAGCACTTATAAATCCAAGTACAAGATTTATAAATAATATTTCTTATATTGCAGTAGGTCTTGTTGGAGGGATTCTTGCTATTACAAAAGGTGTTACAGTAGGAACAGTTTCAAGTTTTTTAATATATTCTGCTCAGTTTGCTAAGCCTTTTAATGAAATTTCAGGAATTACAGCACAGATACAGACAGCATTTGCTTCACTTACACGTATATTCAATATTATAGATGAAAAGCCTGAGTCACCTGATAAGGAAGATGCAATAGAGCTTAAGACATGCAATGGGCATATAGAGATAAGCAATATGTGCTTTTCTTATGATAAAAAGACTTCGTTAATTGAGGATTTTTCATTTGAAGCAAAACCGGGAGAAACAATTGCAATAGTAGGTCCTACCGGGTGTGGGAAAACCACATTTGTTAACCTGCTTATGAGATTCTATGATATAGATAAAGGTTCTATTTATATAGATGGAAATAATATATGTGATGTTACAAAAGATAGTTTAAGAAAGAATTTTGGAATGGTTCTTCAAGATCCATGGCTTTTTAATAGTACTGTCAGAGATAATATTGCATATGGCAAGCCAGATGCTTCAGAAGAAGAAATAATAGAAGCAGCTAAAAAAGCCCATGCTCATTCATTTATCAAGAGACTTAAAAATGGATATGATACAGTAATCAATGATGAAAACCTGTCAGCAGGACAAAGACAGCTTTTAACTATAGCAAGGGTAATGCTTGCACAGCCTAAGATCTTGATTTTAGATGAAGCAACAAGTTCAATAGATACATTGACAGAAATCAGAATTCAGAAAGCATTTTTAAATTTAATGAAGGGAAGAACCAGCTTTGTCATAGCACACAGACTTTCAACAATTGTGAATGCTGATAAAATAATAGTAATGAATAAGGGTAAAATAATTGAACAGGGGAAACATGATGAGTTACTTGAAAGACAAGGATTTTATTATGAACTGTACAATAGCCAATTCTCAAATTAAATTATATTTATAATAAAATTAAATATAGTTATAAAAATCCATAACATTATGTTATGGATTTTTTGCTTACTTAAATATATTGTTTTTACGTAGAAAAAAATAGCGAAATATGATATAATATGCAGGAAAGGAGAAATGCTATGGGTAAAATGGAAAGAGGAAATAGGTTAAATGTTAAGCTGGCACTTATGTTATGCTTTGTGTTAGTTGGACAATCCTATCTGCTATTTGGATTTGCGAGAGGGACAAGGGCACTTTTATGCGGTATTTTGGTAATTGTACTAACACTATTAATTGAAAAAAAATCTAAAAATTTGATATTATCTGGAATCGGAATACCTGGATCAGTTATGCTTGCTGAATTGATATTTGTAATTATTTATAAAGGGACAGGATATTCTATAATGGCATTTTTAGGTACATTAATTATGTGCGCGTTATATTTTAATGAAAGATTAATTTTAATATACTCTGCCATAATGAACAGCTTAATATTGCTTATACAAATAATTTTAGGTTTTGATTTATTAGGAGAAACGCATTCATTTCAAAACTTTGTAACTCAGTTTTCTATAGTGATTACTACAGAGATAACACTATATTTTCTAGTAAAATGGGGAAATGAAGCATTGGCAAAAGTTGCCGAATCTGAAAGTGACTTAAAGTCAGCACTGATTAAATTAGAAGAAAATACGAAAAATATATTTAAACAGGTAGACTTATTGAATGGCAGCAGTAAAAATACAAAGAATCAATCAAAATGTATAACAAAATCAATGGAAGAGATAACTTTAGGTATAGAAGAACAA
>JBJEJM010000070.1:0-2249 GCA_051878075.1 Clostridium sp.
AATTACTATTAAATACATAAATAAAACTGCAGCAGATATGTAAACTTATCTGCTGCAGTTTTATTTAATGCAATGTTTTAATTAATATTCTTTTTATTCCTAATCATTTATAATTAAGATAATATTACCCTTAAAATTCATATTATTCTGCAACTATATCAATAATGTCTTGTATTTTTTCAACTACAAAATCAGCTCTTGCCTGAGTCAATTCAACTACATTACCATATCCATAAAGAACACCAATTGACATTAAATTATTTTCCTTTGCACCAATTATATCATGTTCCCTGTCGCCAACCATTACTGCATTATCAAGATCTGTTATATTTGCAGTTTCTAGTGCATATTTTATTACATCACCTTTTCTAACTCTTGTCTCCTCAAAATCTGCACCACATATAACATCAAAATACTTTGCTAAGTTAAAATGATTAAGAACTATATTTGCATGAGCTTCTGGCTTAGATGTTGCAATAATTAATGTTTTTCCCATATCCTTAAGTGTTTTTAATGTTTCTTCTACGCCATCATATACTTTATTTTCATAAATTCCTTTATCCGAATAATATTCCCTGAATTTTTTTATTCCAAGCTCTGCTTGTTCATCATCAAAACCATAAAACTTTTTATATGAATCCCTTAATGGGGGACCTACAAATTTTTTTAGGTCATTTAAATCTTCAACTTGAATATCAAAATATTCTAATGCATATTTAACTGCTTTTGTTATGCCTTCTCCTGAATCTGTAAGTGTTCCATCTAAATCAAATAATATGTATTGAAAATTACTATTCAAATTTTATACCTCCCAATTATCTTATATTTATCATTATAGCATCTATTTGATAGGTATCAATCCAAATATTATATACCAAACAGCATATTTCCATATAAATAAAAATATCTGGATTACAGCATTATTTTTTACTCTTAATCCAGATACTCTATAGAATGAATAACTATATATTTGTATTTAATTTTATATAAATTTAATCCTCCATCAATATTTTAATATTTAATAACTGATTATCATAAATTTTGTTTAATTTATCGTATTCATCACTGTAAATAGCTTTATTCTTTATCATATGTCTTATTTGATTTCTTGAAATGCTTAAAATTTCAGATAAAACTTTATCTACACGTATTTTTAATTTATATGGATTTCTTATTATTATGTTTGTCTTTAAATTTAAATCATCATGCTTTTCTTCTTTTCCTTCAAATAATAATTCATACGTTATTTTTTCTTCATCAATAACAGCCTTATTCATTAAAAATAATTCTCTGCTTGTACCATAATGAAAAGCAAGTTCCAAATCATTACTCAGAAATTTTTGATATTCACTTTTATCTATTACAGATGTTTTTTCCCTTTCATAAATGCTCACATTATATGTATGCTTACATTTTTCACATTGATAAATAAGCCACACATCCAGCATATTTCCGTTTGCATTAACTCTAAATTTATTTGTATTAATATAATTAGTTTTGCACCCACATTTAGGACAATTTTTAATGATTTCATAAGACTTATTTGGTGAAATTTTATATTTATTTTCTATATAATAGCTCATACTGCATCTCCTGATATTTTATTGTTCCTGGATCTGCAAAGGCTATATGTCAATATTAACAATTTTATTTTTATTACTGCATAAGCCTCTGCTATGCAATATTATTTGGTCTACACATAAATACACCCCTCCTATCTGTTTTTAATAATACAACTTATAATTCACATATACCACCTTAAACTTTTTTCAAAAAAAGAATGAGTCATACACATGAAACATTTCATTAAATATTTGAAATAATTCATGTATATGACTCATTTTACAGTTTATCTAGTCAGCTTCATTCTGCCTACAATTCTTTGTATGCTTTTTTCTGATAGAAAATACTTTTCTGCAAGCTGAACTGTTTTCAATCCATTTTTATAATCAATATAAATCCTATTATTTCTATCCTGTAGTTCTTGTCTTATGTTAGTCCCATTTCCCCATTGTTTTCTTTTGTCCTTTTTTCTGGGAATATAAATACATTCTCCATCAACATAATTTTGAATTAATTCTATTAGTTCTACTGGCAGAATATGTTCTGCCTTTCTATAGCTCATTTTTATTTTGCCCTCCTAAAATCATTTCTCTTAGGAATAGCATCAGCTATAGCTTATTTATTTTTTAAATTGCAATAGCTGATGCTATGCAAAAATAACAGGTCGTGTCATACAATATTCCTCC
>JBJEJM010000070.1:2349-5877 GCA_051878075.1 Clostridium sp.
GCAAGTTCACATCTCTTTTTATATAATTCACGTATTCCTTTAATATGTTCATCAATATCATTTAGTTCAAGGAATTTTGCAATTTCCATCTGTGCAGACGTATTACATTGAAGATCTGTACTCTGCTTTACTATTACAAGTTTTTCGATTATATCCTTGTGGGCAGCCACCCATGCTATTCTATATCCTGGGCAAAATATCTTTGAAAATGTTCCAAAGCATACAACATTTCCAGTCTTATCAAATGACTGTAATGAAGGAAGGTTTTCTCCCTTGAATCTAAGTTCTCCATAAGGATTATCTTCAATAACAACTTTATTATATTTATCTGCTACTTCTACAATAGCTTTTCTTCTTTCTAATGTCCATGTTACTCCTGTTGGATTTTGGAATGTAGGTATGGTATAAATTAATTTTACATTAGGTGTAGATTTTATTATTTTCTCAAGTTCTTCTGGAATCATTCCATTCTTATCTGTAGGAACTTCTATAAACTTACATTCATATGCTCTGAATGCACTTATTGCTGCAAGGTATGTAGGACTTTCACATAAAACTACATCATCTTTGTTTAAGAATATTTTTCCCATTAAATCAAGTCCCTGCTGTGACCCATGGGTAATTAATATATTATCATATTTAAAATTTGTACCTACTGTAGAATTCATTCTATCTGCAATCCATTTTCTTAATGGATTATACCCCTCAGTTGTTGAATACTGAAGAGCCTTTCTTCCACTCTCTTCAAGAACAATTCTATTTGCTTCTTTAATTTGTTCGATTGGAAAAGTCTCTGGTGCTGGAAGCCCTCCTGCAAATGAAATTACTTCTGGTCTTTGTGTAACCTTTAATATTTCTCTTATTTCTGATGCCTTAAGATTGTCCATTCTTTCTGCAAATTGAAAACCCATTTTTATCATCCTTTCTATTTTTTTACTTATTAGTTATTTTAATCTTTATATTATATAAGTATAATTATAAAATTGCAACAGTCTCTTTAACTTATCCTGCATTAAAAACATTAGCAGATAATCTTTGAGTAATGAATATATATCAATATCATTTACTGCTAAAACATCCAATATAATTTATCTTTTGAAATATCAAATCCAAGTTTTTTCTGCAATAATAATGATTTTTTATTATCAGTTTCAATTTGTGCAAAAGGTATATCTCCCTTATTAAGCATATAATTAATCATAAAACTTTCCAACACAGTTCCATAACCTGACTTTCTATATTCAGGAAATACATTTAATAATCCAAGGCTGCCTTCAAGATGCATTCCAACAAAGCCTACCATAGTTTCTTCTTTATATCCCCCAAATATATTTCCTCTCTTTAAAAGTTCTTTTATCTCATCTTCAGATAGAATATCATAATGTTCTGTCAAGATATCAATATGTTCTGCTCCCAGTTTTTTCACCTGCAGTTTATTATTTTTATAATCACACACGTTTTTCAAATAAACAGCCTGTACACATTCGAGCCTATCATTCAATTTAAATTTATTTTGTATATAATCTGCTACTGCTTTGTCATGAGCAACTATAAGATTTACTGAATCTAAATTTTCAAGGAGCTTCTGTCCTTTCAATAAATTATCAACAGCAATCATATATGCACCGCTGTTTTTCTCTTTTATCAATACTCCATCTTCTCCAGCATATAATATATCCGCTGTATTTTTTCTTATTGGTTCAATTATTCCCATATACAATAATTTATTCTTATCTAAATATTTAAGCGCTGTATTCTTCATAATTACACTTCCCCAAAATTGATTTATCCTGCTGACTTATCTCTTCCAAAAATAAGGTTCATATGTCTTTTTAAATTTCTTAACTATTTCATTTCCATCTTTGCCTGTTATAATTATATCACTTACTCCTTCAATATTTCCAAATGTAATTATCCTGTCTGCTTTAGCCATCTTCTTGATTTCTTTAATCATATTTTTCTTGACTGCTTTCTTGTTATAAACTTTTATGTACATATATCCCTTATAATCATGTGATGGATATTTTAATATCTTATGTGATTTTGTATATCCCGCTTGTACTAAATCTAAATATAATTCTTCTATTCTTTCTTCAGTATCTATCAACATTATATAAGCTGCTCCATTATTTAGTGGAAATTGACCTTTTACATAATTTCTATATGGAGATACTCTTAATTCATTATATATTCTTTCTTCTACTTCATTTTTAAAATCTCCATAATAGATAACTACTGAATCCTCCATTACTACATTTACAAAACAGTGATAGTTTCTTTCATGAAAGAAATTTACAAATTCATTAGTTTCTTCTGCAGTCATTTTATATAATTTCAAGCATTTATTCTGCTTAATATCAAAAATCATAGCTCCATCCATTACAACTACCGGCAGATTAATATTAATTCCATTAAGTGCTTCTAAAAGTGAAGCTGGAGGCCTCATAGTCGCAATAGTAAACTTTGCTCCCTCATCTAACATTTTATTCAATTCAAATTTGCTGTAGGATGTAAGACTTTCCTTCATAGTAAGCAGTACATCATCAAGTTCTGAAACAAATAAAATATCCTTTCTTTTCTTTCTAGGAATTTTAAAATTGTTAACAACAAATGCAATAGCAATTCCTATCATTGTATCTAAAACCCTATTTAATACAAATAAATAAGGATCATCATCTGTAATATGTATCACAACAATGCTCAGATATACAACACATGAAAAATAAGAAGCATTTTTTCTATTTAAAAGAACTGTTGTATATATTACTGCCACTATTAATACAGATATTAATGTACACCTTAAAAATTCGTGATTAAACTCGAGAACATAATATTCAAACATAATAAATATAAGTCCATATACAGCACCTATTAATGTTCCTACAGTTCTCTGAAGAGATTTTGTTTTTGAGTCGCTGGTATACGGCTGCATACACCACAAAACAGATAATGCTGTATAAAAAGGTGTTCCCTGTCTTCCCCTTATAAAATAAATTAAAAATCCCAAAAATACTCCTATTGCTGATTTTATTATCCTCATACCTATTGGTGGTATATCATTAAATTTTCCTTTCATATTCCCCCCTATATTCTATTTTTTCTCTTAATATTATAATTTTCTTAAATACTTATGTTTATTTATGTACTGATTTCTTTTTAGCTTTTGGTGAAGGAAGCTCTTTATACATAGCCTCTAATAATTCCACTAAAAATTCTTTATTATCTAAACTATCTACTAATAACATTTTTCCTGCCCCTTCATATGGTAATTCATAAGAAGCATCAGGCATAAGTTCTATAGCTGACTTCACTGGTTTTACAAGAAACCTGTCATCATAAATTCCACCAATAATCTTTCCTTTGTAATAAATAATAAATTCGCCCATCATAGCTCTATATGTTACTTCATCACACCATGATAGCTGCTCTAATATATAATTTAAATACTCTTTACTAGACACCACCTATTTACTCCTTATATTACAATTTATTGATTATATAGTAATATTTTATTTATAATCTGACAAG
>JBJEJM010000071.1:0-5852 GCA_051878075.1 Clostridium sp.
TGAATATAGTTTAATTGTTGAAAGAAATGTTGTCATAAATACATAAGTTAAGTTGGTTAAATGAAATCAGTCATTGTTGATAAAGATTATGTAAAGGTAAACAAAGTATTGAATTAAGTATAAACAGAATATTAATTAAGAAATGTTAAAATAAACATATTTTATAGAGAAATGATTGAGGGCATTAAGCAGCTATAACTTATATTATATTATTGAGGGGGAAACAAAATGGCAAAGATCACAAGGAAATTTAAAAAGGGAATGATTGTAGGAGCAGTGGTATTATCACAGACTGTAACAATGATGATACCAGCATCAATAACAGCTTTTGCAGATGCAAACGGATTTCATGTAAGTGGAACTAAACTTTATAAAGCTGATGGACAGGAATTTCAGATGAAAGGTATAAATCACGCACATGCATGGTATAAATCAGAAAGTGATACAGCAATACCAGCAATAGCAAGAACTGGTGCAAATACAGTCAGAATAGCATTTAGTGATGGAGAAAGAGGAGACTTAGGCGGATATGACAGCATTGATAATGTTAGAAAGCTTATTAGCCTTTGTGAACAGAATGGTCTTGTGGCTGTTGTTGAAGTTCATGATACAACAGGTAGTGATGATGCAGGAAATTTAGAGAGAGCAGCAGATTATTGGATAAGCATGAAAGATGCTTTACAAGGACATGAAAATAGTGTAATACTTAACATTGGTAATGAATGGTATGGAACATGGGATAGCTATGGATGGGCATCAGGATACAAGAATGTAATTCCAAAATTAAGAAATGCAGGAATAAAGAATACTATCATGGTTGACTGCGCAGGATGGGGACAATATCCTAAATCTATAGCTGATTGCGGTCAGGAAGTATTCAATTCAGATCCAGATAGAAATACAATGTTCTCAATTCACATGTATGAATATGCTGGTGGAGATGCAGGAACTGTTAGAAGCAATATAGACAGTGTATTAAATCAAAACTTAGCTCTCTGCATAGGAGAATTTGGATGCAGACATACTAATGGAGATGTTGATGAACAATATATTATTAACTACTGTAATGAAAATAAAGTAGGGTATTTAGGATGGTCTTGGAAGGGTAATGGACCAGAATGGAGTTATCTTGATCTAGCTAACGATTGGAATGGTAATAGCCTTACTGAATGGGGAAATACTTTAGTAAAAGGATTTGGAAGAGAAGTACCACCTGATGATAATAAATTTAAAGAAACAATAGAAGCTGAAAATGGATATCTAAATGGTGTTTATACAGCTAACGGTCGTTCAGGATATTCTGGAAGCGGATATGTAACAGGTTTTGATGATGGAAATGATTCCATTGAAGTATCTGTAAATGTTCCTCAATCTGGAGAGTATTATGTAAATACACAATATGCTTCTGAATATGGAGAGAAAAAGACTACTTTATATGTAAACGGTAATAATTATGGAGAAAAAACATTAGGACAATCTTACAATTTTACAGATGCATATCTTGACACAGTATATTTAAATGCTGGAGAAAATAAGATTAAACTTGAAAGTAACTGGGGATATTATGATATAGATAGTATAACTGTTACACAAAAATAATCTGCATAGCAGAATGGTGTTGATATATTAATTATCAGCAGAACAAAAAGGAATTTATCATAACAGAGTTTCAATACCTGGTGATAGATTCCTTTTTCCAATACAAATTTAAGATTATAAATTATAAATTTATTGTGGAAGATATGATTATATATTGTAAATAATAAAAAACTATTGAGAATGAAAATCATTTATGATAAAATAGATACATAATAAAAATATGGAGGAGTTATATAATGAGAGATTACTTAGAAATTGCAGATGTTACTGCAAGACAAATTTTAGATTCAAGATGTTTTCCAACTGGAGAAGTTGAAGTATATTTAGAGGATGGAACAATGGGAAGAGCAGAAGTTCCATCAGCAGCATCTACTGGTATGTATGAGGCAGTTGAGCTAAGAGATGGTGATAAAAATTACTATCAGGGAAAAAGTGTATTAAATGCAGTTAAAAATGTAAATGAAATTATTGCTGAAAAATTAATAGGATGTAATGTATTTAATCAGACTGCTATTGATAAAATGCTTATTGAATTAGATGGTACAGACAATAAAGGAAAATTAGGAGCTAATGCTATACTAGGAGTGTCTCTTGCTGTTGCAAAGGCAGCTGCAAATGCATTAGGAATGCCTTTATATAGATACATAGGAGGAGTTAATGCAAAAGCATTGCCAGTTCCTATGATGAACATATTAAATGGCGGTTCTCATGCTGATAATTCTGTAGATTTACAGGAATTCATGATAATGCCTGCAGGAGCAGATACATTCAACAATGCATTAAGAATGTGTTCTGATGTTTATCATACATTAAAAGGAATATTAAACAGCAAGGGTTATTCTACAGGTGTAGGAGATGAAGGTGGATTTGCTCCTGACTTAAAGAGCAACAAAGAAGCATTGGATGTAATTGTAGAAGCTATAGAAAAAGCAGGTTATAAGCCAGGTGTAGATATGTTTATTGCTATTGATGCAGCATCATCTGAATATTATAAAGATGGAAAATACGTATTAGAACATGAAGGCAAAACATTCACTTCAGCTGAAATGGTTGATTTCCTTGAAGAATGGGTTAATAAATATCCAATTATCTCTATTGAAGATGGACTTGCAGAAGAAGACTGGGATGGATGGAAGATCCTTACTGAAAGACTTGGAAAGAAAGTTCAGCTTGTAGGAGATGACTTATTTGTAACTAACACTAAGAGATTAGAAAATGGTATCGAAAAAGGTGTTGCTAACTCTATTCTTATAAAATTAAATCAAATTGGTACATTGACTGAAACCCTAAATGCCATAGAAATGGCCAATAGAGCTGGTTATACAGCTGTAGTATCACATAGAAGTGGTGAAACAGAAGATACTACAATTGCAGATTTAGTTGTAGCTGTTAATGCAGGACAAATTAAGACTGGAGCACCTGCAAGATCAGAAAGAGTAGCTAAATATAATCAATTATTAAGAATTGAACACGATCTTGAAGATGTAGCAGAATATAGAGGGAAAAAGGCATTCTTTAATATAAAATAAACAAATAACAAAGGTATGGCTCATGTATAAGCAGAGTCATACCTTTTGATATTATAGCTGAATTTTTAGAAAAATATTTAGTGAATTTTTTAATTATAGTATTATTTTTTGTTAATTATAATCTTGTTAAAAAATAGTCAATACTATTAATGAAAGATTTGGAATATTGATATAAAAATAACAAAATTAAAAAGATTTAAATTTTATAAAAAAATTATAGATATATCTATTGACAAAAAGCATATCATAAGATAATATTTAATTGAGAATGATTTTCAATACATTATATATGGATTATATAATAATAAATAAAAAAACCTCTTTGTTCCGCACACATTACAAAGAAGTTTTAATTAAAATTATATAGTTCAAAAATCCCTATTTAATTGTATCTAACAGCTATTTATATATATAGATGTTGGATAAGAAATAATCTTATTGTATGGTTTCGCACACCCCATACAATAAGATTTTATTTTTTTTTTTTATAATTGTCAAGTTTGAAAACAATAAAATAATTACTGTCCAGAAATAACGATTATTTCATGGTAATAATTACTGTCAATTATATTTGATGGATTTAATGTTAAAAAAATATTAAACAATATAATAATTTCTTGATAATTTCTTGACAATATAGTAAAAATACAGTATCATTTCAATTGAGAGGTAATTTCAAAAGACCTACTCTATTTATAGCTTTAGATAAAAATGGATAAAATATTTAAAAATTCAAAAAAATGAAAACTATTAGAGCATGGCTATAATAGTGCATTTTGTTTGAATAATTCTGCAGTTAAACAGATGAATATCTTCCCAATTTATTTTTATCTAATAAAACTTTTGAAAATAGATTTTCAAATGAAAATATTGTATAGTTTTATGAAATGCAGATAAAACAGTTAAAATTTTATTGTGGAATAAATTTACTCATCGCGACTTTTTTAATTTATTTCCTACATAAGATTTGTGTAGATATCTTTCATATAATTGAGTAGTTGCAGTTATTGTGAAAGATATCTACACTACAGTATTTCATAAAACATGTTACACAGCGATTATTAATATTGTGATGCTTTTTCAATATTAATAATAAAAATTAAATTTAGCTGATACCTAATTAATAATATAAATTGAAAAAATATATGTATCTAGTATACAAGGAGGAATGGACATGTTAGAAAAAGAACAATGGACTGGCTTCGAAGGAAGACTTTGGAGAGAAGAAATCAATGTTAGAGATTTCATTCAGAACAACTATAAACCATATGATGGAGATGAAAGTTTCCTTGCTGGACCAACAGATGCTACAAATAAACTTTGGGGCAGATTACAGGAATTACAAAAAGAAGAAAGAGCTAAAGGCGGAGTACTTGACATGGAAACAGAAGTTGTTTCTGGACTTACAGCTTATGGCCCTGGATATATTGATGAATCTTTAAAAGATCTTGAAAAAATTGTTGGTCTTCAAACAGACAAGCCTCTTAAGAGAGCATTCATGCCATATGGTGGTATCAAAATGGCAGAACAATCTTGCGAAAACTATGGATATAAACCAAATCCAGAATTACACAAGATTTTTACTGAATATCATAAAACACACAATCAGGCAGTATTCGATGCTTATACTCCAGAAATGAAAAAAGCTCGTCACAGCCATATCATTACAGGACTTCCAGATACTTATGGACGTGGACGTATTGTCGGCGATTACAGAAGAGTTGCTCTTTATGGTATTGATTACCTTATTGAACAAAAAGCAAAAGATTTTGCTAACTGTGGTGACGGTACTATGACAGATGATATTATCCGTCTAAGAGAAGAACTTGCAGAACAACGTAAAGCTCTTGAAGGTATGAAGAAAATGGCTGCAAGCTATGGATATGATATATCACAACCAGCAAAAAATGCAAAAGAAGCTATTCAATGGTTATACTTTGGATACTTAGCAGCAATTAAGACTCAAAATGGTGCAGCTATGTCAATAGGACGTGTATCTACTTTCCTTGATATATATATTCAAAGAGATCTTGATAATGGAGTTCTTACTGAAGAAGAAGCTCAAGAATTAATTGACCATTTAACTATGAAATGCAGAATGGTTAAATATGCAAGAATAACTTCTTATAATGAATTATTCTCAGGAGATCCTTCATGGGTTACTATTGGATTAGGTGGTATAGGTGTTGATGGTCGTCACATGGTAACAAAGAATGACTATCGTTTCCTTCATACATTAGAAAACATGGGACCTGCACCAGAACCAAATCTTACTGTATTCTATTCTTCTGCACTTCCTGAAAACTTCAAGAAGTATGCAGCTAAGATTTCAGTAGAAACAAGCTCTATCCAATATGAAAATGATGATGTTATGAAACCAGTATGGGGCGATGATTACTCAATCTGCTGTTGTGTATCTGCTACTCAAACAGGTAAGGAAATGCAGTTCTTCGGAGCTAGAGCTAACCTTGCTAAATGTTTACTTTACGCAATCAATGGTGGTGTTGATGAAAAATCAGGTGATCAAGTTGGACCTGAATACAAAGGAATTACTTCAGAATACTTAAATTATGATGAAGTAATTGCAAAATATGAACAAATGAGTGACTGGTTAGCTGGTCTTTACGTAAATGTATTAAACTTAATTCAATACATGCATGATAAATACTATTATGAAGCAGCAGAAATGGCTCTTATCGATACAGATGTAAGACGTACATTTGC
>JBJEJM010000072.1:0-3042 GCA_051878075.1 Clostridium sp.
CTGCAGTTTTATTTATGTATTTAATAGTAATTCACGTTTATATCCATACATTATATAGAATATGGAAAGAAGCAGGATTCCTTTAAATATGCTTGAAATACTTATACTCCACCATATTCCATTAAGACCTAAGTATTCTGGTCTGCTTAAAATATAAGCAAGAGGAATTCTTGCACCAGTAAATATTATACTTATGGCCGATGGTATTGATGTCTTTGAAAAACCTTTGAATATTCCGCATATTGTAATTTCAATACACATAAAGATTTGTGAAAAACCAAGTATTTTAAGATAATCAGCTCCTTTGAGTATAGCTTCATGTTCATTTATAAATAATGAAAAAATACCTGTGTTAAACACTATTAGGATAATGCTTGTAAATAGCCCCCATATTATAGCTGCCATAATACCACTTTTTATTCCAGACTTAATTCTGTCAAATTTTTGTGCACCAAAGTTTTGAGCTACAAAAGTTGAAAGAGCAGCAGCCATTCCATCAGCACTCATCCATGAAATTGATTCAATTTGGGAACCAACTTTCTGAGCAGCTATTGCAACAGGTCCGAAGGACGCAACAAGTATTCCCATTATCATAGAAAAAATGGTAAACAGGCCATTTTGAACTGCAAGGGGTATACCTACTTTTATTATTGTTTTATGATATTTTAGTTCCATTTTTCTAAAAAGCTTTATCTTGAATAATGGATCATTGTTTTTTAATATAGTTATAATAAAAAATAAGAATACAACTATCTGTGAGGCAACAGTTGCCATTGCAGCTCCGCTTACACCAAATCCAGGAATACCACTAAAGCCAAATATTAAAATTGGATCTAATATAATATTAATTAATAAACCACATGTATTTATAAGGAATGGTGTTCTGCTGTTACCAATTCCGTTAAATATGGATGTGAAAAGCGGATTTAAAAAAGTGAAAATCATTCCTGTAGATACTATTATAAGGTAGTCCCTTGACATTGATATTACTTCACTGTCACCAAGATTAAAAAGTCCTATTAGAGGTTTGTTGAATATAAGCATTACTGATGAGTATAAAAAAGCCAGTATTATATTCAGTTCAAATGATGATTGAATATATTTTTTTGTTTCAATTGTATTGTGCATTCCAATTGATTGTGCTACCTTAACTTCGCCACCTACCTTTGATATCATAATAAAAGCCATAGCGAGCCAAGGATAAAATCCAGCAGTACCTACAGCTGCAACAGCATTACTGCCGTCTTTTCCCACCCATATCATATCAATCATATTATAGGCCATTTGTATAAATGATGTTCCCATTATGGGAAGTGAAAGTTTTATAAGTTTTTCGGATATGTTTCCTTCTGTTAAATCTATTCTTTTACTCATGATTCTTCTCCATTTATTTTTATAGGTGTATTTTATCATAATTATTAACTTGATAGAACAGTATATTCTGTATGATTAAAAATGAAGAATATGCAGAAGACAAAGATGATTTGTGATTTGAGATGAATTTCAATATAAATATACTGACTTTGTTTTTTGAAGCTATATAACGAAATAATTATTAGTATGATGTATGGTGAAGTATTTTAAGAAATTAGTTTTATATATACATTTTAGATGATATAATCTACTAGTATGTTTTAAATAACGCAATGCTAAATTTAAAGGAAGGGAAAATTGATTTGATATGACATCATATATAAATGAAATGATTTCAGATAAGAAATTTATAAAAAAATCATTTGCAATTATGATTCCAGTTGCTGTACAGGCAATGCTTAATACAATATTGAATCTTGTTGATACAATGATGATTGGTCAGCTTGGACAGAGTGCCATAGCAGCTGTTGGACTTGCAAACAAAGTATTTTTCGTATTTACACTTTTACTTTTTGGAATAGTGAGTGGTTCATCAATACTTACAGCACAGTATTGGGGAAAGAGAGATATTAAGAATATACATAAAGTTTTGGGAATGTCTCTTGCAATATCTCTGGGAGGATCAGTAATCTTTGTTGCAGCAGGAATTTTTGCTCCTGAAAGTGTAATGAGAATTTTTACACCAAGTGAAGGTACAATTGCTATTGGAGCATCATACCTTGCAATTGCTGCACTGAGTTATCCTATGACAGCAGTTACAAATTGTTATATTTCATTATTAAGAGGAGTAAATAAGGTAAAAGCTCCCGTAATAATAAGTATTATATCAATTGGTATTAATATAATATTAAACTACATATTAATATTTGGCCATTTTGGAATTTCAGCAATGGGAGTAAGGGGAGCTGCTATAGCAACTCTGACTGCAAGAATAGTTGAAAGTGTATGTTTATTAGTATATGTGTATATAGACAAAAATCCAGCAGCAGCAAAAATTAAAGAATTGTTAGACTTCAATAAAGATTTTGTGAAAATATACTTTAAGACAGTATCGCCTGTTATAGCAAATGAATTTATGTGGGGACTTGGAGTAACTATATACTCATTAGTTTATGGAAGAATGGGTGATGAAGCAGTAGCATCAATTACAATAACACAGACTGTAGAACAGCTTTGTATAGTATTCTTCCAAGGGATAAGTGCTGCAACAGCAGTAATTCTAGGAAATGAATTAGGTGCAGATGAGCTGGATAAAGCAGAAAAGCATGCAGTATATTTTATTGTAATTCAATTTATGCTTACAATGATTATGGCAGTTATATTCTTTTTGTTAAGAGGATATATAGTAACATGGTTTGTTGTTTCAGATGCAACGGCTTTAGACATACAAAGATGCCTTTTAGTATTTATTATATATCTTCCATTTAGAATGTTTAATCTTGTAAATATTACAGGAATACTTAGAAGCGGAGGAGATACTACAGCAGCACTTCTTCTTGATATAACAGGAGTATGGTGTGTTGGAATACCACTTGCATTTTTAGGTGGAATGATATTTAAGCTTCCTATATATTATGTATATGCAATGGTTACTTTTGAAGAGGCATATAAGTTTGTCTTAGGATTTAAAAGATATAGACAGAAAAAATGGCTTAAAAATATCGTAAG
>JBJEJM010000072.1:3142-5828 GCA_051878075.1 Clostridium sp.
AATTATACATTGATATTATATAATGTAAGAAAAGAATGTTTTAAAAGGTTATTAGCATGATATGAGAGTTATTAAATATATTAATGGCTAATATGATGTAATTTTTATAGCGGCTTGATCTGGAAACAAGAATTTCATTTTAAAGTAAGAGAAAAGGGAGAGATTATATGAATTGTATTATAGTTGATGATGAGCTTACATCACGAGAAGAACTAAAATATTTTATTAAAAATTTCAGTAGTATCCAGATTCAGAAAGAATTTAATAATGGAGCATGTGCGTTAAAATATCTTCAAAATAAAGAAACGGATATTGTATTTCTTGATATAAATATACCTATTCTTGATGGAATTGAATTATCTAAGATTTTATACAAAAATAATAAAAATATAAGATTTGTTTTTATAACAGCATACAAGGATTATGCATTTGATGCTTTTGAAGTACATGCTTTTGATTATATATTGAAGCCATATTCAAAGGAAAGGATAATTTCATCACTAGAGAGGCTTGAAGAAATTAAAAAAGAATATGTTTCAGATGATAAATTTAATAACATAAATAAAAATAAGGAAAATAATATATCTACAAACAAAATATCTGTGATAAAAGAAGAGAAAATTTATGTTATAGATGTAGATGATATATACTATATAGAAGCACAGGGGCATGGAATAAAAGTATATACTAAAAATACAGAATATTTTTCTAAAAATAAAATATCAGAAATTCAAAACAGGCTTTATAAAAATGAATTTTATAAAGTTCACAGATCATATATAGTTAATTTACGAAAGATTGAAGAAATAGAACCTTGGTTTAATGGAACTTATATATTGAAAATGCATGGTATTGAAACAAAGATTCCAGTCAGCAGGACTAATGTAAAAGAATTTAAAAAGATTATGGGTATAAAATAATTAATAGAGTATTTTTATGAGCATATAATGCATTTGGTGAATAAATAATGCATTTCATGCATTAAAAATATTATGTAAATGTATACATAATATAATTAAATTATGAAAAGCTGTATTAGGGGATGATTTTATGGTTTCATTTTTATTATCATTAATATTATTAATTGTTGGATATATTTTTTACGGTAAATTTGTAGACAAGACTTTTGGTACGGATGACAGCATTGGTACGCCAGCAGAAACAATGTCAGATGGTGTTGACTATGTTCCAATGAGCTGGCCTAAAATATTTTTGATTCAGTTTTTAAATATAGCGGGACTTGGACCAATATTTGGTGCTATATCAGGAGCTTTATGGGGACCTGCAGCATTTTTATGGATAGTATTTGGATGCGTTTTTGCAGGGGCAGTTCATGATTACTTTACTGGAGTTTTGTCAATGAGAAATAAGGGAGCCTCAGTTGCAGAATTGGTAGGTAAGTATCTTGGTGAAATTCCAAGAAAGATTATGGTTGGTTTTTCAGTAGTTTTATTAGTACTTGTTGGAGTAGTATTCCTAACAGGACCTGCTGATCTTTTGAAAACATTGACAGGTATAGATAGGAATATACTTATTGCAGTCATTATAATTTATTATATTGCAGCAACAGTATTGCCTGTAGATAAGATAATAGGTAAGATATATCCGTTATTTGGGGCATGTTTATTAGTAATGGCATTTGGTATAGGTGTTGGTATATTAGTAAAAGGATATCATATTCCAGAAGTTCAATTTGCTAATTTTCACCCACAAGGAACTCCAATATTTCCATACTTATTCATTACTATAGCATGTGGTGCTATATCAGGGTTTCATGCAACTCAGTCACCAATAATGGCAAGGTGCGTAAAAAAAGAAAGTGAAGCAAGAAAAGTATTTTATGGTGCAATGATTGCAGAAGGTGTAATTGCATTAGTATGGGCAGCAGCAGCAATGTCATTCTTTGGTGGAAGTGAAGGGTTACAGCAAGCTATTAAAGAGGGTAGTGCATCAGGTGTAGTAAATACAATTTCTAATACTCTGCTTGGTAAAGTTGGAGCTGTATTAGCAATTTTAGGAGTAGTTGCATGTCCTATATCTTCAGGGGATACAGCATTCAGAAGTGCAAGGCTTACTATAGCAGATTCAATTGGAATGAAGCAGGAAAAGATATCTAATAGATTTAAAATTGCTATACCTTTATTTGTAATTGGTATTGCATTGACATTTATTGATTTTACTATTATATGGAGATACTTCTCATGGGCTAATCAGACTTTGGCAATGATAATGTTATGGGCAGCGTCAGCTTATATGGTACAAGCTAAAAAGAATTATTGGATTACAGCAGTACCAGCAGTATTTATGTCGGCAGTAACATGTTCATATATATTGCAGGCACCAGAAGGTTTCAGATTATCTGCTATGTTATCAAATTGTGCTGGAATTGTATTTGCAATAATATTATTTGTTCTCTTTGTAAGATATACAAGGAGCAAGAAAAATGAGATTTCAGTTGAAGCTAAATTATCAGAATAAATATTTATATAGATAGTATAGAATAAAAATCAGTACATTAATAATCTATTCGTTATTGAAAGACGGTTAATGTGCTGATTTTTTTGGATAAATAGTAATAACAAAATTTAATTGTTTATGATTTGAAAGATTAGTTATTGGAGTTTAATTTCCTCTTTGTTCCAGATAAATAATTGTTCAGAATTAGTAAGTGCTCCAAAAAGATTTT
>JBJEJM010000073.1:0-5712 GCA_051878075.1 Clostridium sp.
AATATTTAAATTTTATTAATTGTTTTGACAATATAGGAAAGATATTTAAAAAGAAAAGAAAGAAATAAATTATTTTTAATAAAAATACAATATCTATAAAAACATATTAAAGCTGATGATATAAAGGCATGTTATAGAATATTAATTCATAACACGCCTTTGTATTTTGAAAATGAAAAAATATAATCATATATTATGGTTTACTGTATATGCTGAGTCCAACACCCGAACCTTAAAAAAGTATTAAAATTTGTTTGTATTTACATATTTATATTGACATAGAAATAATTGGTATATATAATTAAAAGTATAGCAAAGTGATATGATTACTAAAAATAAATAATTTTTATCAAGAAAGACTGAGGGACGGGCCCTATGACGTCTAGCAACCTGAATTATATGTAATTTTACTTAATTTAAGGTGCTAAATCCTGCAGATATTGTATATCTGAGAGATAAGAAGATAAGTATTGAATTTTTTATGCTGTTTTCTTATTTTAGAAAACAGTTTTTTATGATTAATATATTTCAACAATAAATTTAAATAACAATTAATTAAAGAAATCTTGCAAAAATTTTATATTTGATTGTTAAATATGTATTGTTAATTAAGATATATAAATAAAATATAATAGTAATTTATTACATTTAAATCATAGTAAACATATCGGAATTTAATAGTATTGGGGGCAAATTAAATGAAAAAAGAAAGAGGAAATTTAAGGAGTAGAAAATCAAATAAAAAGGGATTTAAAATATTATTTAGAAATTTTTCATTATTTGTATGTATGATATTAATAATTAGCGCTTTTTCTGGATGTGGAAACAGTAATAAGTCAAATAATGAAGCTTCAGTTGGAAATGAAAATTCAATAAAGATAGGATATCTTCCAATAACTCATGCAATACCACTTTATGTTGAAAAAGAAAAAGAAAATTCAAGAATAGAGTTAGTTAAATTTGGTTCATGGCCAGAACTTATGGAAGCTTTAAATTCTGGTAAAATTGATGGGGCATCAGTTTTAATTGAACTTGCAATGAAAGCAAAATCACAAGGAATAGATTTAAAGGCAGTGGCACTTGGACATACAGATGGAAATGCAGTAATTGTTTCAAATGATATAAATAGTGTATCAGATTTAAAAGGAAAGAATTTTGCAATTCCTAATAAACTTTCAACACATAATATTTTATTATACCAGTTATTGAAAAGTGAGAATATGAATTATAATGATGTTAATATTGTAGAACTTTCGCCAGCAGAAATGCCTGTTGCACTTCAAGAAAAAAGAATAGATGGATATTGTGTTGCAGAACCATTTGGAGCTAAATCAGTTGCAGTTAATAATGGAAAAGTTTTAAAACAATCTGGTGAAATAATTCCAAATTCAATTTGCTGTTCATTAGTTTTAAGAGGTGAATTTATAGAAAATAATAGGGAAAAGGCTAAAGAAATTGTTAGAGATTATAAAAAGGCATCTGAATATACATCTGCTAATGAAGAAGATACAAAGAAATTATCAAAAAGTTTTCTTAATGTTAGTGGTGATGCATTAGATTTATCTCTTGGATGGATTAAATTTGATAAATTGAAGATTGACAAGGAAGATTATAATACATTAAATAATTATCTTTTAGAAATGAATCTTTTAGACAATGAAATTTCATATGAAGATTTTGTTGATAATTCACTTTTGGAAGAGGTGGAATAATGAATAAAAAAAAATATATAAATGTAATAATAGGTTTAGGAATACTTGTATTATTATGGACATTTGCTTCATTATCAAGTAAAAGTGGTAATATGTTAATTCCATCACCTAATGATGTTATTCAGGCTTTTAAAGAACTAATTGAAGGTGGAGTTTTATTTGAATATATAGAAATCAGTCTTTACAGATTTTTTGTTGGATATATTTTATCAGTAATAGTTGCAATTATTTTAGGACTTATAATGGGGTGGTATACCCCATTATGGGATATAGTTGACCCAATTGTTCAAGTATTGAGGCCAATATCTCCAACAGCGTGGTTTCCCTTTATAGTAATTGCTTTTGGAATAGGTAATCTTCCAGCTATTGCAATAATATTCATTGCAGGTTTTTTCCCAGTATTGCTATCAACAGTGTCAGCAGTAAAAAAGATAGATAAGACTTATCTAAAGGTAGCAGGAAATTTTGAAATTAAAGGAATTTTTCTTATAACAAAGATTGTAATTCCAGCAATATTTCCTTATATAGCAAATGCTATGCATATAGCTCTCGGAACTGCATGGATTTTTCTTGTTGCTGGAGAAATGGTTGGGGCACAATCAGGATTGGGATATCTAATAATAGATGCAAGAAATAATTTAAGAACGGACATGCTTTTAGCAGGAATAATTTTAATTGGAGTAATAGGTCTTATATTAGACAAAATAATAGGAAAAATTGAAAAAATTATAAGTTTGAGATGGGGAAAAGTTGTAGAGTCATAGTATAAGCATGACAGAATATTTTTTGGGGAAGTGGATAAATGAGCAGTATAGAGATAAAAAATGTAACAAAAATTTTTAAGAGTGATAATAAAGAATATAAAGCATTGGATGATATAAACTTAAAAATAGATGAAGGAGAATTTGTTTGTCTTTTAGGTCCAAGTGGATGTGGAAAAAGTACATTATTAAATATGATGGCTGGCTTTGAAAAACCAACAGAAGGTCAGATTATTATTGATAATGAAGAAGTAGATAAGCCAAGAATAGATAGATTGACAATATTCCAAGATTATGGACTTCTTCCATGGAGAAGTGTGGAAAAGAATGTGGAACTTGGACTTGAGAGTTTGAAGATTCCTAAAAATGAAAGAAAAGAAATAAGTGAAAAATATATTAAGCTTGTAGGTCTTGAAAAGTTTAAAAATCATTATCCTTCCGAATTATCTGGAGGAATGAAACAAAGGGTGGCAATAGCAAGAGCACTTGCAAGTACACCCAAAATTCTATTTATGGATGAGCCATTTGGTGCATTGGATCCTATAACAAGAGTAAAACTTCAGGAAGATATATTAAAAATACATAAAGAAGAAAAGATGACTGTAATATTTGTAACACATGATGTAGAAGAAGCAGTTTATCTGGGCAGTAAAATAGTTATATTGTCTCCAAATCCAGGGAAGATAACAAAGGTAATGGAAAATGATCTAAGTAGGACGGATGAGAGATCGAGCAGTTCTTTCTATTTAAAGAAAGATGAGATTTTACATGTTCTTGAACAAAATTTAAATAAAGATGTTGAATTTTATATTTAATGTGAATATTATCATTATGATAAAATTATAATTTAAATTTTAGAATCATTATGGAAATTCATATTAACAATTGTAATATATATAATAAATTGTTAAAATATTTCATATATGTTTAATAGTAAAATAACAGTAATTAATGTGAAAAGTAGTTGAAGATTCAACTGTTAATTAAATTATAATATGTGGAGGAAAATATGAAAGATAAAAACATAGATGATTTATTTGGAAGAGTAAGATATCACCATGAACTTATAGAAGGAGATGATCATCATAACCATCATCATGAAAAAGGCCATGAAGTAAAAGATTATATACAGGCAGTAAATGAATATAGAAAAACATTTGCAAGCAAGCAGGATGTATTGGACAAAACACCAGATCCAGCAGTAAAGCAGATGATTTTAAATATGAATCAACTTGGATTTGATACAACTTTTGATAGGTTCGATAAGCAGAAACCTCAATGTACATTTGGTTTGGCTGGTGTATGTTGTAAAATATGTAATATGGGACCTTGTAAGATAACTTCTAAAAGCCCCAAAGGAGTTTGTGGAGCAGATGCAGATTTAATAGTAGCAAGAAATATGTTAAGAAGTTTGGCAGCTGGAGTTGCACAACATGGGATGCATGCAAGAGAAGTAATATTATCATTGAAAAAAGCAGGTGAAGGAACTTTAGATTTACCTATAATAGGGGAAAAAAAGGTCAAAGCTACTGCAGAACAGTTTGGAATAAAAACAAGAGGGAAGAGCATAAAAAAAATAGCTTCACAACTTGCAGATGTTCTTCTTGAAGATTTATCAAGAACTATTCCTGAAGAGTATAAGACAATAACTGCCTGTGCACCACAAGAAAGACAAAAGGTATGGAGTGATTTAGGAATACTTCCTATAAGTGCATATCATGAAGTATTTGAAGCATATCATAGAACAGGTGCAGCTACTGATGGAGACTGGAAAAATGTAATGGAGCAGTTTTTAAGATGTGGATTAGCATTTGTATTTTCAGGAGTGGTAGGATCAGCAATTGCAACTGATAGTTTGTTTGGAATAGGTGCAAGAGCTACTTCTAAAGTAAATGTTGGAGCACTAAAAAAAGGTTATGTTAATATTGCAGTTCATGGACATCTTCCCACATTGGTAAATGAAATAGTCAAAGTAGGACAAAGTGAGGAGTTCATTAATAAAGCAAAAGAAGCTGGAGCAAAAGGAATACAATTTTATGGTATATGCTGCTCAGGACTTTCTGCAATGTATAGATATGCGGGTGTAATTCCATTATCAAATGCTATTGGAGCAGAGCTTGTTTTAGGAACAGGTGCTCTAGATTTATGGGTAGCAGATGTACAGGATGTATTTCCTTCAATCATGGATGTTGCACGATGCCATAAGACTACAGTTGTAACAACAAGTGATAGTGCACGACTTCCAGGTGCAGAGCATTATGCATATGATCATTATCATTCAAATATGGATCAGACTAATGCTTTAGCAAGAAAGATTGTAGATAGGGCAATACAAAGTTTTAAAGATAGACAAGGAATACCTGTGTTTATACCACCATATGAAACAACTGCTGAAATTGGATTCTCAGTAGAATACATAAATAAGAGATTTGGAAGCATGCAGCCATTGTCTGATGCATTAAAGTCAGGAAAAATATTAGGGATAGTTAATCTTGTTGGATGTAACAATCCAAGAGTTGTTTATGAAAGAGCAATAGTGGATGTTACAGAAATTCTTCTTAAAAATAATGTTTTAATATTGACTAATGGATGTGCATCATTCCCATTATTAAAATTAGGATTCTGTAATTTAGATGCTGTAAATAAGTGTGGGGATGGATTAAAAGAATTTTTAGAGACAGATCTTCCGCCAGTATGGCATATGGGTGAATGTATAGACAATGCAAGAGCATCAGGAGTGTTTGCTGGAGTGGCAGCAGCAAGTGGACATGATATTAAGGATATGCCTTATGCACTTGCGAGTCCTGAATGGTCTAATGAAAAAGGAATAGGGGCAGCATTAGCGTTTAGATTATTTGGGATAAATTCTTATCATTGTGTTGAAGCACCAGTTCAAGGATCAGAAAAAGTATCTGAATTCCTTAAAACTGGAACAAAAGAAAGTTTAGGATCTACTATGAATGTTGTTGTTGATCCTAAAGGCCTTGCTAATAAGATAATAGAAGATTTTAAAGAAGCAAGAAAAAAATTAGGATGGGACTAGGCTGCTGAAGGTTAAAAATTATTTGAATTTCAATATATTATAATGTAGTGCAATTGAAATTTGAACTTAGAGGTAAATAAAATGAGCATTAATAATGAGAATTTCTATCAGATTGGTGAAGTATCAAAATTATGTAATATTCCTATAAAAACTTTACGTTATTATGATGATATAAAACTTTTAATACCCGAAAAAG
>JBJEJM010000074.1:0-5705 GCA_051878075.1 Clostridium sp.
CATCAGCTAAGGTTGGGTTATGCAGTGTTGCCACTTCAATAATAGTTGGTATATCTTTGGGAATTGTAGCTGCCTTAAAGAGGAATACATGGGCAGATACTACAATAATATTTGTAGTTACACTTGGTATAACAATACCGAGCTTTGTAACAAGTGCAGTATTGATTTATTTCTTAGCTGTAGAATTAGGACTATTACCCCCTACAGGATTTAGCAGTTGGAAGAACTATATAATGCCAGTAATAGCATTATCATTGTCTTCTATGGCTTTTATAACAAGACTTACAAGAAATAAATTATTAGATGTATTGAAGTCAGATTATATAAGAACTGCTAAAGCTAAAGGATTAAGCAGAAAAAAGATTATTTTTAAACATGCACTTAGAAATTCATTAATACCAATAGTAACATATGTTGGTCCATTAATAGCAAGCATACTTACAGGTAGTTTTATAGTTGAACAGATTTTTGCAATTCCTGGATTAGGTAATGAATTTGTACAATCTGTTACAAACAGAGATTATTCTATGCTTCTTGGAGTTACAGTATTCTATTGTACAATGCTTATAACATTTAACTTTATAGTAGATATACTTTACGTAGTTATTGATCCAAGAATAAAATTAGAAAACGCTAAAGTATAGGAGACGTGTAAAATGGAAGAAATGAATTTAGAAATAGATAAAGAATTGTTTACTCCTTTAACTGATGAAGAAAAAAAGGTTGATGTTATAGTAAGACCTAGTATCAGTTACTGGAAAGATGCATGGATGAGATTAAAGAGAAACAAAGTAGCTCTTGCATCATTATGTATGATAATACTTATTATTGGTTCAGCAATATTTGTACCAATATTTTCACAAAATGATTATGCAGCAAATAATCTAGCAGCAACTAATATGAAGCCAAGCGCTGAACATCTATTTGGAACAGATCAGCTTGGAAGAGATATTTTCGTAAGAGTATTCTATGGTGCAAGATATTCACTTATAATTGCTGTTGTTGCAGCATTTATAAATCTTGTTATAGGTGTTTTATATGGAGGAATAGCAGGTTATTTTGGCGGCAAGGTTGATGCAGTTTTAATGAGAATAGTTGATGTAATTTATTCTATTCCATTAACAATTTACGTAATAATATTTATGGCTATTTTAAATAAACCAGGAAGTGGTGGAAGTGGACTTGGAACAATCATTTTAGCACTTTCAATATCATATTGGATTGGAATGGCTAGAATTGTAAGAGGAGATGTACTTCAATTGAAACAGCAGGAATTTGTACTTGCTTCTAAGGCACTTGGAGCATCTGATTTTAGAATATTAATAAGACATTTAATACCAAACTGTATTGGTTCTATAATGGTTACATTAACATTATTAATACCAGAAGCAGTATTTACAGAAGCGTTCTTAAGTTTCATAGGACTTGGTCTTGTACCACCTAAAGCATCACTTGGAACACTTGCAAATGAAGCAATGAAAGCTATATATACATATCCATGGCAGTTATTATTCCCAGCAGTAATGATTTGTCTGATTATATTATCATTTAATCTTTTTGGAGATGGATTAAACGATGCTTTAGATCCTAAGAATAAGAGATAGGAGAAAATGAAAATGGAAAAATTATTAGAGGTAAAAGATTTAAAAACTTCATTTAAAACTAATGTTGGGGAAGTAAAAGCAGTAAGAGGAGTATCTTTTCATTTAGATAAAGGAGAAGCGTTAGGTATTGTTGGTGAATCTGGCTGTGGTAAAAGTGTAACCATGATGTCAATTATGAGACTGTTAGCTGATAATGGTAAATTGACAGGCGGGGAAATATACTTTGATGGAAAGGACATTTCAAATGTTAAAGAAAGTGAAATGGAAGCAATAAGAGGAAATGACATAGGGATGATTTTCCAAGACCCTATGACATCATTAAACCCAGTTTATACTATAGGAGATCAGCTTATTGAACCATTGCTTAAGCATAAAAAAATCAGCAGAGCTGAAGCAAAGAAAGAAGCTATTAAAATGCTTTCATTAGTTGGAATACCAAGTCCGGAAAAAAGAATGAAACAGTATCCACATGAGTTTTCTGGTGGTATGAGACAAAGAGCTATGATTGCAATGAGTTTAATATGTAAGCCAAAGCTTATTATTGCAGATGAACCTACAACAGCACTTGATGTTACTATACAGGCTCAGATTCTTGATCTTATGAAGGATTTAAAAAATAAGCTTAATACATCTATTATTCTTATTACTCATGATTTAGGAGTTGTTGCAGACTTATGCAGCAGAATAAACGTTATGTATGGAGGAACTATAGTAGAAACAGGAACTACAGAAGACATCTTCTATAGAGGAAAACATCCATACACATGGGGACTTTTAAGAAGTGTACCAAATCCAAAGGAAAATACAAAAGAAAAATTAAAACCAATCGATGGGCAGCCACCAGATTTATTAAAACCACCTGTAGGATGTGCTTTTGCTGCAAGATGTGAATATGCAATGAAGATATGCTTACAGAAGCAGCCACCATTATTTGAAAATGGTGAAAATCATAAAACTGCATGCTGGTTATGTCATAAAGATGCACCAAAGGTTGAATCACCTATAAGGAGGGAAAAGTAGTGGAAGATAAAAAGAATGATATTATTTTAGAGGTAAAAGACTTATGCAAATACTTCCCTGCAAAAAAAGGTTTATTTAAGGGTCATAGTTTTGTAAAAGCAGTAGACAAGGTTTCTTTCACTTTAAAAAGAGGAGAAACTTTAGGACTTGTAGGTGAATCAGGATGTGGTAAGACAACTACAGGAAGAACTATATTAAAACTTTATGAACCAACAAGTGGTCAGATAATTTTTAATGGACAGGATATTACAAAGTATTCAAGTAAACAAATGGTTCCTCTTAGAAAAAAAATGCAGATGATATTTCAGGATCCATATGCTTCATTAGATCCTAGAATGACTGTTGGTGATATTATAGGAGAAGCTATTGATGTACATAAACTTCTTACAGGTGAAGAAAGAACCGAAAGAATAAGAAGTCTTTTATCAAAAGTTGGTCTTATGAGCGATCATATAAATAGATATCCTCATGAGTTCTCAGGTGGACAGAGACAAAGAATTGGTATAGCAAGAGCATTAGCAGTTGAACCAGATTTTATTGTATGTGATGAACCTATTTCAGCTCTTGATGTTTCAATTCAGGCTCAGGTCATAAATATGCTTGAAGAGCTACAGGAAGAATTAGGACTAACTTATCTTTTTATAGCCCATGACCTTTCAATGGTTAAACATATATCTACTCATATTGGGGTTATGTATCTTGGTCAGATGGTTGAAAAAGGTGAAAGTAATGAAGTGTATAGTAATCCAAAACATCCATATACACAGGCACTTTTATCTGCAGTACCTATTCCAGATCCAGAAGTTGCAAAAAACAGTAAGAGAATAGTACTTGAAGGGGATATACCATCTCCAATAGATCCACCACCAGGATGCAGATTTAAGGGAAGATGTAAATGTGCAAAACCAATCTGCTCAGAAGTTGATCCACAGTTAAAAGAAGTGGAACCAGGGCATTTTGTAGCATGTCATTTATATTAGTATGCAATATAAATTATTATAATTATTGATTCAATATTATAAGCGTTTTTAATGATAAAAGATAAATATATCTTTTTAAATAATTATTTTTTACAATTGGAAAGCAAGTTACTAATTGTAAATGCGATAAGGGGGAATATATATGAAAAAGAACAAACTAAAAAGAATTTTTGCAACTGTTTTAGCTACAGCATTATGCATGTCTGTTATAGCTGGTTGTGGATCTTCTGGAAATTCATCAAAGGCAAGCTCATCAAATCAGGTTTTAACTTACAATTTAAATTCTGATCCTAAGACACTAGATCCAGCTTTAAATAGTGCTGTAGATGGAGGAATTGTTATATCAAACTTATTTGAAGGTTTGTATAAATTAGATGAAAACAATAAAGAAGTACCAGGGGTAGCTGAAAGCGTTGATATATCAGATGATGGTACAAAATATACTTTTAAATTAAGAGATGGAGTTAAGTGGTCAAATGGAGATCCACTAACAGCAGAAGATTTTGAATATGCTTGGAAGAGAGTAATAGATCCAGCAACAGCAGCTGAGTATGCATATCAAATGTCTTATATTAAAAATGCAGATGAAGTAAATCAGAACAAAGATATTAATGGAGACGGAAAAGTTGCTACTTTAGATGAAGTCGGAGTTAAGGCTTTAGATGATAAGACATTAGAAGTAACTCTTGAAGGTCCTTGCGAATATTTCTTACAACTAACAGCATTTCCTTGCTACTTCCCAGTTGAAAAGAAATCTGTAGAAAATAATCCAACATGGGCTAATAGTGCTGACACATATGTTTCAAATGGTCCTTTCAAAATGACAGAATATGCTATCAAGGATAAGATAGTTTTAGAAAAAAATGAAAATTATTATGATAATTCAAATGTAAAACTTGATAAATTAGATATTAAGTTAGTTTCTGATGAAACTTCAGCATGGGCAAGTTACAAATCAGGTCAATTTGATATGGTAGATGTAGTACCACAATCAGAAGTTCAACAAGCACTTAAAGATGGAAGTGCTAAAGCTTTTGAACAATTAGGAACTTATTTTTACTGCATAAATGTATCAGATTCAGCTAAAGAAATTGATCCAGAAGCAGCAAAAGCTTTAAGTGATGTAAGAGTAAGAAAGGCTTTAAATTTAGCAGTAGACAGAAAATCATTAGTTGAAAATGTAACTAAGAGAGGTGAAAATCCTGCTTTCAGCTTTGTTCCACTTGGAATCAAAGATGAAAATGGTAAGGAATTTGCTGGTAAGGAATATTTCAAACCTGAGGGAGATATTGAAGAAGCTAAGAAGTTATTAACAGAAGCAGGATATCCAGATGGACAAGGATTCCCTACTATTGTATTATCTTTTAACCCTGAAAGCGGACATGGAAATATAGCTCAGGCAGTTCAAGATATGTGGAAAAATAACTTAGGAATCAATGTTGAATTACAAAGTCAGGAATGGAAAGTATTCCAAACTACAAGAGATAATAGAAACTTCGAAATCGCAAGACATGGATGGGTTGGTGATTATACAGATCCAATGACATTCTTAGAAATGTGGATAAGTACAACAGTACAAAACAATGCAGGATACAATAATCCAAAATATGATCAATTAATCAAAGATATCAAAGCAGAAACAGATAAGACTAAGAGATTAGAATTAATGCATCAGGCAGAAGATATGTTAATGGAAGATTTACCAATCATACCATTATACTATTATACTCAACCAAAAGGAATAAAGGATTATGTTAAAGGTGTAAGAGTATCATCATTAGGATTCATTTACTTTGATAAAGCATATATTGAAGGAAAATAATCTTTATACAAACATGATTCAATTAAAAGGCCAGACACTTTGAAAAAGGTGTCTGGTCTTTTGTTTATTTATGAGTCATATTTATTATGTTATTATCATTTTTTACAAATATAATTAGAATACAGTTAATTATATCGCAATTAATAGTTGACAATAATAGAAAATCAATTTATAATTGATAATAAATATCAATTGGATTTCATTCACAATAAATAAGTATTATTGATAAAGAGGTAAACGATGAAAGAAGAATTTTCAATTTGCGGATTAACTATAGAA
>JBJEJM010000075.1:0-5693 GCA_051878075.1 Clostridium sp.
TGTCCTACAGGAATAGCTCATACATATATGGCAGCTGAAAGTTTAGAAAACAAAGGCAAGGAAATGGGAGTTTCCATAAAGGTTGAAACAAATGGTTCTGGTGGAGCAAAAAATGTTTTGACTAAAGAAGAAATAGATAAAGCTGACTGTATAATAGTTGCAGCTGATAAAAATGTTGAAATGGCTAGATTTGATGGGAAGAAGGTCATAAAGACAAAGGTTGCAGATGGTATACACAAGGCAGAAGAATTGATTACAAGAGCATCAAACGGAGATGCACCAGTTTATCATCACGCTGGAGGAGGAGAATCTGAAGGTGATTCTGTTGAAGGAGAAAGTATAGGACGTCAGCTTTACAAGCATCTTATGAATGGTGTGTCGCATATGCTTCCATTTGTAATAGGTGGAGGAATACTTATAGCATTAGCATTCTTATTTGATGATTACAGCATTGATCCAGCTAACTTTGGTATGAATACACCATTTGCAGCATTTTTGAAGACTGTTGGCGGCGAAGCGTTTGGATTTATGCTTCCAATACTTGCAGGTTACATTGCAATGAGTATTGCTGACAGACCTGGTCTTGCAGTTGGTTTTGTAGGTGGAGCTTTAGCTAATCTTGGAACGACTTATGCAAGTGCTTTTGATTCAAGTCTTTCAGTAGTAAGTGGAGGATTTTTAGGTGCATTATTTGCAGGCTTTGCAGCAGGTTATTTAGTCCTAGGATTAAAGAAGTTGTTTGATTTACTGCCAGATGCTTTAGATGGATTAAAGCCAACATTATTATATCCTTTCTTTGGAATAGGTTTAATTGGATTAATTATGGTATTTGTAAATCCATTCTTTGGAGCAATTAATACAGGTATTACTAATTTCCTAAACTCAATGGGAGGAACAAGCAGAGTTCTTTTAGGCATTGTAGTTGCTGGAATGATGGCAATAGATATGGGTGGACCATTCAATAAGGCAGCATATGTATTTGGTACAGCATCTCTTGCAAGTGGAAACTATGAAGTTATGGCAGCTGTAATGGCAGGCGGTATGGTTCCACCTCTTGCAATAGCACTAGCTACAACATTCTTTGGAAATAGATTTACTGAAAATGAAAGAAGATCTGGTATAACAAACTATGTTATGGGATTATCATTCATAACTGAAGGTGCAATTCCATTTGCAGCAGCAGATCCATTAAGAGTCATACCTTCATGTGTTGTTGGTTCAGCAGTTGCAGGTGCAATATCAATGATATTTAACTGTACTTTAATGGCTCCTCATGGAGGAATATTTGTAGTTCCTGTTATAGGAAATCCATTAATGTTCCTTTTAGCAGTAGCAGCTGGTGCATTAGCAGGTATGCTTATGCTTGCACTATTAAAAAAACCAATAAATAAATAATTTATGTTTCCTACTCTGTTTGAAAAGAAGATGATCCATAATTTTAAAATTAATTATGAATCATCTTCTTTTATTAAATGATCTAGTCTTCTATGCTTGTATATTTAAGGATTCCGCCAAGAATCAATCCGCCTCCTATAATATTTCCTATAACAGCCCAGAAAATATTATATAAAACCATTGGTGTATTGAATGTATCAAGAAGAAAATATCCTATAGAAAAAATTGCAATATTAGCAATGCTGTGTTCAAAGCCGGCAATAACAAAAGTAAATACACAGAAAAACATAAGAAGCATTTTCCCAAATTCACTTTTAAGTTTTATACCTGAAAAAACAGCAAGGCATACACTGAAGTTGCATAGGATTCCTCTAAGAACAATCTGTGTTATGGATAAATTGATTTTAGTATCAATAATTGGTTCTATGTAAGGTTTTAAAATTGCCATTGATGCATCGCTCTTTACAAATAGGAATGCAAAAAATATTATTCCAAGGGCATTTCCAAGAAGGGATAGAATCCATACTCTCAAAGTAGAACTCAAAGAAGCTTTTTTTTCCATTGCTCCTACAGACATTACAAAATTATTCCCTGTAAATAATTCACCATTAAAAAATACAATTGCTATGATTGCAAAGCAGAACAATGCTGCACAGCTTATTCTTGCTGCTTCTGGATAATTTGAAGAAAGTATTGCTCCTATTGTATAAGAAAGAATTGTTGCAAGGAAAAGCAGTGAACCTGTAAAAAATGCTCGTCCAACATATTTTATGGGATTATCTTTTGATAAGACTGATTTCTTTTCAGACATCCCACTGACTATATTTAAATCACTATAGTACATATTTAAATACTCCTTTTCATAAGTCAATTTTTTATTAGTTTTTTAATTCAGATAATTAACGAGACAATATCATATCGACCACATCCTTTATATAGAAAATAAGGAATTTCATTATATATTATACACAATATATAGATAGTGTAAATCATTTTATTCATTTAATAGTATAATTTTGTAATTGTAATCATATTAATGCATTAAATGTATAGAATATAGTATTGATATGTAAAGTAGGTGTAAATATGAAGAAAGTATTTATATTTTTTATAGCTGCAGCTGTTTCATTAAGCTCTACAATATGTGCAGGAGCATGGACTAGTGAGGGAAATGGATGGGTAAAAGGAAATCTAGGATGGTCGTATGTTATTAATGGAATATACCTTGATGGATGGAGAAAAATAGATGGAAAAATATATTACTTTTATAAAGATACGAATTTTATGGCTCATGACACTATCATTGATGGATATTATATAAATTCAGATGGAGCAGTAACTTTTAATATACCAGATGGAATATCAAAGATAATGAAAATGGATTTAGAGTATATAAACAGCTATTTTAATGGCAGGGGATGGTCATTTTATAGTGAAGAAAATGTGAATTTTAAAGTTCTATGTGATGGAAAATGGGATGTTCCTGATATAAATGGAAATGTATACTGGATACAGCAAGGAGATATGGACTGTATTGGGTATTTTGTAAGTGGTGATGATGTTTATGTTCTTGGAAATCAAGGAGGAATGGATATTTATAAAGTTGAAAATAATAAAATTGTTATGCAGATTCCGTATAATTCAGGCATAAGCTACAAATGGCGATAAGCTGCTCATAAATTAAAAAACATAGTATTATGTATATTTTAAATTTATATATTTAATAAGATGGAGGGCAATAATATGCTCTTCATTTTTTATTGTCAATTAATATAGTCTATAAATGAATTTTTTGTAGAATTAAATACATAACATGTGATGAAGTTGTAAAGAATAAAAATTATGAAAGTCTTATAGTTTTTTATTTTGAAGGACTTTAAAGATATTGATATAGATATCTTAATTTATAACTGCTTGCATAATAGAACATTGTTTTTTTAAGTAGTTTAATTTATTTTAATATAGAAAATGAGGTATGTAAGATGAGAAAAACGAAGACTATGGATGGTAATACTGCAGCTGCTCACGCATCTTATGCATTCACTGAAGTTGCAACAATTTACCCAATAACACCTTCATCACCAATGGCTGAAACTATTGATGAATGGGCAACAAAGGGAAAGAAAAATATATTTGGTCAACCAGTTAAGGTAGTTGAACTGCAGTCAGAAGCAGGGGCAGCAGGGGCACTTCATGGATCATTACAGAGTGGTGCATTAACATCTACATATACTGCATCACAGGGATTGCTGCTAATGATACCTAATATGTATAAAATTGCAGGTGAACTTCTTCCATGCGTAATCAATGTGGCAGCAAGAGCTCTTGCAACATCTTCTTTAAGCATATTTGGAGATCATCAGGATGTTATGGCTGCAAGGGCAACAGGATTTGCAATGCTTTGTGAAGATAATGTACAGGAAGTAATGGATTTATCTCCAGTAGCACATTTAACAGCAATAAAAGGGAAAATACCTTTTGTGAACTTCTTTGATGGATTCAGAACATCTCATGAAGTTCAAAAGATTGAAGTATTGGAATATGAGGAACTTGCAAAACTTATAGATTATGATGCAGTTGATGATTTTAGACAAAGAGGCTTAAATCCAAATCATCCTGTAACAAGGGGAACAGCACAAAATCCAGATATATACTTCCAGACAAGAGAAGCTGTTAATAAATATTACGAGAAGATTCCCGATATTGTTGAAGAGTATATGAGTGAAATTACAAAATTAACAGGAAGGGAATATCACTGCTTCGATTATTATGGAGCTAAAGATGCAGATCGTATAATAATTTCAATGGGTGCAGTAAATGATGTAGTTGAAGAAACTGTGGATTACTTAAATGCAAATAAACAGAAAACAGGTCTTGTGAAAGTAAGATTATATAGACCTTTTGATATAAGCAGGTTATTAAAGGTTATTCCTGAAACAGTAAGAAAAATTGCAGTATTAGATAGAACAAAGGAACCAGGTTCTGTTGGTGAACCGCTTTATCTTGATGTTGTAAAAGCTCTATCTAGAAAAGAAAATGCTCCATATATTGTAGGAGGAAGATATGGACTTGGTTCAAAAGATCCAGATCCATCAGATATAGCAGCTGTATTTGATAATCTTACTCTTGATGAACCTAAGGATGGATTTACAATAGGAATTATTGATGATGTTACTAATACATCATTAAGACCATTAGATATAAATGCAGAACCAGAAGGACATACATCATGTAAATTCTGGGGCCTTGGATCAGATGGTACAGTTGGTGCAAATAAGAACGCAATAAAAATAATTGGTGACCATACAGATATGTATGCACAGGGATATTTTGATTATGATTCAAAAAAATCTGGCGGAATTACATTATCATATTTGAGATTTGGAAAGCAGCCTATAAAATCAAGATATTCAATTAAAAAGGCAGATTTTATTGCATGTCATAACCAGGCATATGTAGTTAAATATGATGTTACTAAAGGTCTTAAAAAGGGTGGAATCTTTCTATTAAATACAATATGGAATTTTAAAGAATTGGAAGAAAGACTTCCATCACATATTAAGAGATATATTGCAGACAATGATATAAATTTCTATACAATAAATGCAGTAAAGATAGCTCAGGATATAGGGCTTGGTGGAAGAATTAATATGATAATGCAGGCAGCATTCTTCAAATTGACAGGCATAATTCCAGTGGAAGATGCAGTAAAATATTTAAAAGAAGCAGTTGTAAAAACTTATGGCAGAAAAGGCGAAAATATTGTTAAGATGAATAACGATGCTATTGATAAGGGTATAAATGAGATAATTAAAATTAAGGTGCCAACAGACTGGAAGAATTCTGTTGCTGTACCTGAAAAGGATAATATAATTGATAGTGAATGTCCAGAGTTCGTAAAGAAAATTGTAATTCCAATGAATAGACTTGAAGGGGATTCAATTCCTGTTTCAACTTTTGTAAAATTTGGCATGGAAGATGGAACATTCATGCCTGGAACAACAGAATATGAAAAGAGAGGAATAGCAATCAATGTTCCAGAATGGGCACCTGATAAATGTATTCAATGTAACCAATGCTCCTATGTGTGTCCACATGCAACTATACGTCCATTCTTATTAACTGATGAAGAAAAGGAAAATGCTCCAGAAGGATTTAAGTCTGTAGCTCCAAAAGGAATAAAGAGTGAAACTCCGTTAAATTACAGTATTGGAGTATCTCCTCTTGAATGTGTAGGCTGTGGAAACTGTCAGCAAGTATGTCCTGCACCAGGAAAGGCATTATTCATGAAGCCACAG
>JBJEJM010000076.1:0-4299 GCA_051878075.1 Clostridium sp.
ATTACCAACATATGAAGATATGTTATTCAATGTTTAATATAGTGATATAGACTTAAAATAATTTAATCAGGGCCGTATCCAATTGAAGTTTTTAACCTCAATTGGATACGGTCTATTTTTGTAATAATGAATTTTATTCATATTTTTTCATGTATTTATTTGCAAATATTTTATTTTGGGTAAAACAAATATAACATCATAAAGCACTCTTACTGAATCACTTTCAGGTATAGTATTTTCTAAACTTAGTGGGGAACCTATTTGATGAATAGGTATAGTATTATTAGTGTTCATATTAATATTATGCGCAAAAAAGAGAATTCAAATTTATTTTTGAATTCTCTTTTTTGTGGCTAGTATAAAACTTGTTTTGATACAGCCCATGCTTTTTTATTTATAGAAATTATAGATTTATAGAGTGATGACTTAGGATATTCCAGTATTTTTTCTTTAATCTATAAAGATCCTATCATAGCTAGTAAAGAATTTTTAAGACTTAAAATGTTAATATTCAGGCGTGTATTACTTTACGACACACATGCGACTTTTTACGCCCTAAAATACTATTATAGGACAATGCATGGAAATAAATAGTTGTGAAAATGAAATAAAATAGATTGGAATATGGATTTTTAATGAGATAAATTATCATAATAGTAAATTATTTCAATATTAATTATATATTAGTAATTCAGATTAAAACAAGTAAAAAAATAATTATTAGAAATTTTATAGTAAATCAACGATAGAATTTAACTATAAATTGAAATATGGCAAATAAAAAAATAATTATCGAATTATAGTACACGAAAATGAAAGAATATCAATGATTATTTTAATTGAATCAATAAATAGTTCAATAATTTAATAAATAATTTAAAAACTTAATGCAATTGTGAAGTAAAAAATAATATATGCAGAATAATTGTCATATTGAGAGAAATTATATAAAAATATAGAATTACTTATATAAAAATACTGAAAATGTTATTTTTATAATATCTATATAAAAATTTAAAATATAAAATAATATTGATTTTATGTAAAAAAAAGTATAATATAATAATGTGCTGTGAATTATTTGCTAAATATTTAATAAAATGGTGTAATAAATAAAATGTTCTGCGATTTTAGAATATAAAACAAATAATCATAATTTATGCACAATATTCTAAGGAGGGGAAAATGAAGAAGATAATTTCAATGTTCTCTTCTGCAATGCTTTTAACAAGCTTGTTTTTTAATGCAGGCCCTACACAAGTAAAGGCAGTAGAGGATAACGCAAAGCAGTTATCTGGCCAGGGATTTGTACAAACTGATGGAACAAAGTTCACATTGGATGGAAAGCCATTTTACTATGCTGGTACAAATAACTACTACCTAAGCTACAAATCAAAAGATGAAGTTGACAATGTCATTGAAGATGCAAAAGACATGGGGCTTAAAGTAATAAGAACGTGGGGGAATTTAGATGTTGGAGTAAAAACTGACAAAGTAAATGACAAAGGGTATCAAGTATTTACAGACAGTGTTGATGGATCAGGAGAAAAAGAAGGGGTATATTTTTATTACTTCGATAAAGATCTAAACAAACCTGTAGTAAATGGAGGCAAAGATGGTCTTGAAAAACTTGACTATGCTATTTACAAAGCTTCTAAGGAAAATGTTAAGTTACTTATCAACTTTACAAACAACTGGGAAGCATTTGGCGGAATGAACCAATATGTAAAATGGGCAAAGCTTGCAGGAGAAAATGTAGACAACCATGATGATTTCTATACTAATGATGTCATAAAGGGATGGTACAAGAATTACATAAGCGAATTATTAAATAGAACAAATACTTATACTGGTATTAAGTATAAAGATGATCCAACAATATTCTCTTGGGAATTAGCTAATGAACCTAGAGCTAATACAGATCAATATTGTAAGAAGAACATTTTGGCAGACTGGGTTAAAGAAATGAGTGCATATGTTAAATCAATAGATTCAAATCATTTATTAACTGTAGGTGATGAAGGATTCTATAACTATGGATATCAGGATTTCCCAGAAGGAAATTACAAGTATGTTTACTTCGGAAGTGAAGGTACAGACTGGAAGCAGCTTATGAATATCCCAAATATTGATTTTGGTACAGTTCATATTTACTGCGATCAATGGGGCTTAAACGAAAATGATGCTAAGTTCTGGTTAAAGAAACATGGAGATGACGCTAAGGAATTTAATAAACCAGTTATTCTTGAAGAATATGGATGGAAGGATAAATCAAGCAGAGCTAGAATTTATTCAGACTGGTTTGATATCTTAGAAGGCAAAACATATGATGGATGCGAATATGCAGGTTCAAACTTCTGGATGCTGGCAAGTGAAATGAATGACGGAAAATTATATCAGGATTATGATGGATATACAGTATATTACAGAGGAGATGCTTCAGGTAATCCAACTAAAGAAGCAGCAGACAGAATTATGGAACATGCTAAATACATGAGCAGCAAAGATGGTGGTGAAGTAGTATCTAACTCAAAGGTATCTCCAACATCAGCAGTATTTGATTTAGCAGATCCAAAGAACATTAGTGTTAATTTAACATTAAACGGAAACAATTTAGTTAAGGTTGAAAATGGAACTAATGAATTAACTGCAGGCGTTGATTATACAGTTGTAAATTCTTCAGTAACATTAAGTAAAGAATATTTATCAAAACTTTCAAAAGGATTAAATGATATTTCATTTACTTTTGATAAAGGAAATAAAGCTAATTTATCAGTCAGCGTAGTTAATTCAAGTGAAGTTGAAAAACAAGATGCATCTATTGATAAGACTGAAATAGCTGTTGATAAAGATGATGTTAAAGATGTATTGATTACAATAAATACTAACGGTAACGTATTTCAAGGAATCAAGGATGCTAGTGGAAATGAATTAGTATCTGGAAAAGATTATGCAATTAATGGAAGTCAGGTTGTAATTAAAGCTTCATATTTAAAAACTTTAGGTGAAGGAACAACTTCATTAACTTTTGCATTTGATGAAGGAAAATCACCAGTACTAAATGTTAAAGTTTCAGAAAAAGCTGATGTCACTGATAAACCAGTTGATAAAGAGGCTTTTGTACGAGCTGATGGAACAACTTTCTACTTAGATGGAGAACCATTCTACTTTGCAGGAGCTAACTCATATGATTTATTTACATTAGGTGACAGCTGGAATGATGCAACTGTTGAAGATATATGCAGCAAATACATGGATCAGAAAAAAATAGATGCACGTATGAAGGCTATGGCAGATAACGGTGTAACAGTATTAAGAACTTGGGGATTCTCAAGTGAAGACTGGCATGGTTTTGAAAAAAAACCGGGTGAATATGTAGAACCACAATTTATGCTTTTTGATTATATTATGAAATCAGCAAAAGAACATGGAATTAAGGTAATTATCACCTTAGAAAACTACTGGGAAGCATATGGTGGAATTGATGCAAAACTTAAATGGGCTGGATTAAATGGAGGAAGCCATACAAACAGAGCACAATATTTTACAAACGAGCAATGTAAGCAATGGTATAAGGATTATGCAAAACATTTTGCAGAACGTACTAACTACTTTACTGGAGTAAAATATAAAGATGATCCAACAATATTTGCATGGGATTTAATGAATGAACCTAGATATCAGGATGCTGGAGAAAATGAAACTGGTAAGACTTTAAGAGCATGGGTTGATGAAATGGCTGGATATATCAAGAGCATAGATCCAAATCATATGGTATGTGCAGGACTTGAAGGCCATGGAACTAAGTACAACTTTGGTGGAGATGAAGGAAATCCATTTGTATACATTCAACAATCACCATATATAGATTTCTGTTCAGCTCATCCATATCCAGATGAATCATGGGCTAAACTTACTCCAGAAGAAAATGCTGAAGTAGTTAAGCAATGGATTAAAGATGCACATGAAGAAGTGGGCAAGCCATTTGTAATTGGTGAATTCAATGTTCATAAATCAATAGGTGAAGATAAATACGAAGCTTACTGGCGTTCGGTTTATGACACTATGTATGAAGAAAATGCAGCAGGTGCATTATTCTGGGAGTTCAATGATACACAATTAAGTGATTTCACAGTAATGAACAATGATAAGATATTAGATTATTTCAAAGAAATGTCAGATAAGATGAAAGCAAAGAAAACTGCTCTTCCAATAACAGAGAATAGAGTTTCATGTGATAGTGCTAAATTTGATAAAGCAGTAAATCCATCAGATATATCTGTTAAATTAAAATTAGCT
>JBJEJM010000076.1:4399-5689 GCA_051878075.1 Clostridium sp.
AATTAGCTGGTACAACTATTGATACAAACATAACTATAAAGAATCTTACACCTGATACCTGGTATGAATTTACTGTAAAAACAGTAAGTAAAACAGGATTAAAATCAGATGAAAGCAGTGTAGTTAAGGTAAAGACAGATTCAAATAATCAATCAGAAGAACCTGCGAGCGTACATGTTTGGAAAGCAAATAAGGTTTACGATGCCGGAAGTGTAGTAAGATATAAAAATAATCTTTACAAAGCACAATGGTATACATGTGGAGATGAACCAGGAACAAATGGAGAATATGGCGTTTGGAAATTAATAGAAGAAAATCTCAGTGGATCTGATGATGACTATAAAGAAGACAATACATGGGATAAAGAATCTGTTTATTTAGCTGGAGAAACAGTTGAATACCAAGGACAATTATATGAGGCTCAATGGTATACACAAGGCCAGCAGCCAGATCCAAATAATCAATATGGACCATGGAAGTTAGTAGCTGCAGCTTAATAAATTAATATCTGCAGATTACTTTAAATGATATAAAGCCTCTTATGTATACTTTATGTAATTATATAAGGTTACATAAGAGGAATAATATAAATTATTTTTCAATTTTAGGAGGTAAATACAATGAAAAGAAAACAATTAGGATTACTAATTGCAGCTGTATTATTAGTAGCACCAATATTAACAGGAGCTAATACTGAGGCAGCACAAGCAAAAGAAACTAGTGGAGTATCTTGTGTATTTAACAGTAATAGTAAACAAGAATCTACTAATACTTTAGGTGGAAATATAAAGATAAAAAATACTTCAGGAAAAGATGTTGATTTATCAAAATTAACAATAGATTATTATTATTCAGCAGGTTCAGAAACTGCACAAAACTTCTGGTGTGATTACTGTGGTGTCACAAAAGGAGAATATCAAAATTTAACAAGTTCAGTAAAAGCAACTTTTGAAAAGACTGGAAGCACAGATAAAACAAAGAGTGATGTAATTAAAATAACATTTGCAAGTGGAGTTCTTAAAGCTGGTGATGAAGCAGATTTACAATTCAGAGTTGCAAAAAATGACTGGTCAAATTATGACCAAAGCGATGACTATGCTTACCACAATGGAGTAGTAGTTGATGGTGAGACAGGTTCAAGCACTGATGATCCAATAGAAGAAAAGGTTACACCAGGTGTTACACCAGAGTCAGTTGTATATGACCAAAATAAACCAGCATCTATATCTACAACTATAGATTACAAAGGTCATGAAAAAGATGCAGCATTAAAGAGCATAAAAAATGGTA
>JBJEJM010000077.1:0-5687 GCA_051878075.1 Clostridium sp.
AAAAATAATGGTGGAAATAATTATTGTACATTTCATGATGATCTGTTAAGTTCTATTAAAATAGAATCAGAAATTGCTGAAGGTTTAAAACAAGAAAAGTTTGAAGCATATTTTCAGCCTATAATAAATTTGAAAACAAATAAAATAGTTGGAGCTGAGGCCTTAATAAGATTGAATAAAGGTGATACAATAATACCACCAAATAGATTCATTTCTGTTGCAAAAAGAAGTGGATATATAGTACCATTAGACAGATTGGTTATAGTTGAAGCTTGCAAATTAATAAGGGAGTTCTTAGATAAAGGAATAGAAGATTTTACGATTTCTGTAAATATATCATTTCAACTTTTAATGCAGAGAAACTTTTTATCTGAACTTATGGAAACCATAAGAAGATTCAAAATTGGAGTAAAAAATATCAGACTAGAAATTACAGAACATGAAACAATTGAAGAAATGGAATATATTATAGATTTACTAAAGAGAGTAAGACAATGTGGAATACAGATATCACTCGATGATTTTGGTACAGGATATTCATCATTTAACTATATAAAGACATTACCATTAGATGTATTAAAAATAGATAATAGTATGCTATATGATCTTGGAGTAGATAAGAAAACAGAAGATATAATAAAAACGATTGTAAATTTAGCTCATATTTTAAACCTTACTGTTATTTGTGAAGGTGTTGAAACTAAAGAACAAGTTAAACTATTGGGAAAACTAGGATGTGATAATATTCAGGGATATTATTTAAGCAGACCATTAAGGATTGATAAGTTTAAAGAATTTTATTATAATCATACGAATGAAAATTATTAAAAATAGATTTATCAGTTAAGCTGTCCAAATTTAAAAAAGTGATGGTAAATTATCCATCACTTTAAAAACTGGTGCGTTTTGCCCATATTATAAGCTATTCGTATTATACATTTTTCTTCTTTTGTCATCTTTCTATTAAACATTTTTTCAAATTGAGCAATAAGTTTCTCGGTATCAACCTTTAATGAAGGTCTTGAATTCCTGTTAAAATTGGGATTTGAGTAAATAGAAGGTTTAACATTTTTGCTAAATACTTTTCTAAACACATCGGTAGTATAGACTGCATCATTAAGTGCATTATGAAAATTATTTGTTATAGGAATATTCCAGAACTCTACAGCAGTTTTTAAACCAAGTCTATTTCCTTTTGGAGTATTAAATGCTTTTGATGCTAGTTTTTGGACATCAATATATTTTTTTATATTATTATGGATATTAAGTTTATGAAAGTGGATATTTCGTATTAGTTGCTTAATATCATCAATTCCCCACACACACATTGTAAAATCATCATGACCAATAAAATTCATAAAATCCTTATATACTTTTGGAAATAAATCCTGGTTATCAACCATATCAGTTGTTATTTGAGTCAAGTCTTCAATGAAAGGGTGAATTTCTTTGTATAAAGATGGTTTTACGAGTCTCTCAAATGTTGAAATAACTTCTAAATTTTCATTAAGCTTTAAAGCACCTATCTGTATTATTTCAAAAGGCATTTCCAAGACACCATAATCTTTAGAATTATCAGTTCCTTTATGAATTTGAATATTTTTATTTTGAGATTTTTTTTCTTTTAATTCAGCAGTATCTGTAATAGAAGAATCATTAATTTCATTATTCTTTTTTGTGTACAGCTGATTAAATTCTAAATCAAATATTATGTAATTCATTTTATTTACCTCGAATTTTTAATTACTATTTAATTATACCATGAACTTTTAAACAAGTACAAAATATGATAACTATAATAATTATATATTATTAAGATTTTATAGTAGTTAAGGATAAATTCAAGTATAAAATTTAAATAAAAATATTGTAACACAAATTCTATTAGGTACATATTATATACTATGGTTAAGAAGTAAAACTTAACTATAAATAATCAAAAGAAAAATGGAGATGTTTAGTATTATGTATAATCAATCATGTAGAGGTCACAAATATTATCAAAGCAGGTATTCTAATACAACATGCAGTTCAAGAAGTCGTTCAGAATCAAGCTGTAGTTCAAGGTCAAATAGAAATTCAAACTGTAGTTCAAGATCAAATAACAGATCTAACAGCAGATCAAGAAGTTATTCAAGATCAAATAGTAAATCTAATAGCAGATCAAGAAGTAATTCAAGGTCAAATAATAGATCAAACAGGAGATCAAGAAGTAATTCAAGATCAAATAACAGATCAAACAGGAGATCAAGAAGTAATTCAAGATCAAATAACAGATCAAACAGCAGATCAAGAAGTAATTCAAGATCAAATAATAGATCAAGAAGTAATTCAAGATCAAATAATAGATCAAACAACAGATCAAGAAGTTATTCAAGAACAAATAGAAATTCAAGATGTATTTCAACATCAAATAGAAATTCCAATAGAAACTCAAGATCAAATAATAGATCAAACAACAGATCAAGAGCATTTAATAACTTTTGCTGCAATTTTAGAACAAACTGTTGTAAGTCTAATAACAAATCACATGGATGTTCAAATAAAAAATGCCGAAGAATGAACAAGTTCTATTAAAAGTAAACGTTTTTAGAGAGTTCTTATGGATAAGTATTACAAATATGGAGAAAAAATAAATAATGAATATACCATTGTGAAAGAAATTGGTGAAGGACGATATGGAATTGCATATTTGGCTAAGAATGATGAAAATAATATAGTTATAATAAAACAATTAAAAAAAGATATGCTCAAGGAAACTAGAAAAAAGCTGGTTTATGAACAAAAAATTTTACAGAGTCTTGATTATCCTGTATTTCCTAAATTTAGAGGGAAATTTAAAGACAGATATAGACAAGGATATATATTAGAGTATATTGATGGAATAGACTTTGAAGATTTAGTAGAGCAGAATAGATATGTTTTTTCAAAGGAAGAAATTTATCATATTGCAGATCAGCTTTTAGATTTAATAGAAATACTGCATAATAATAATATTGCACATCGAGATATTCGTCTTCCAAATGTAATACTAAAGAAGAATAATGACATTGCTTTAATTGATTTTGGTATGGCAAGATTTATAGATAATAAAAAATATGTATGTCAGACAGATTATTGGTATCTGGGTGATTTCCTAATTCACCTATACTATACAATGTATGAAAGCACAAATGATGAAGATTTACCTTGGTATGAGGAACTAGATTTAACAAATGAAGAACAGGTTTTTTTAAAGAAGCTTATGGGTATTGAAAAAAAATATACTGATATCCATGAAATAAAAGAACAATTAGAAAAAGTTAAGACAATCAATAATACACTCAATAACCAATATAGTTGATAAGCATTAATTAATAAAGCAGACCATGTAATTCGAAAGTTTTAGCTGAGTATTACATGGTTTTTTTTTATAAAACAAGGGGGGCCGTTTATGGCTGGATCAATTAAAATAATAAAATTGTATCCTAAAAGTTTCAGAGCCAATGTATATAATACCAATCCTTTTAGAATGATAGGAATCATAGATGTAGGAATAATATATAATAATAACAGAATAGAAAGAGTTACACTGCCTTTTTTCAGATCTTCTGGAACAAACGGAAGCAAAATCAAAGGCTTATGGTATCCTATAGTGGGAATTAAAATGAAAGATGGCAGTTTTACAGAATTTACACCATATATAAATTATGTATTATCAAAGACTACAAAGGATGGAAAAGCAGATAAGGGATGGCTTGCTAAGTCTCTATTTTTTGATCATAAGAAAGAATATAATAATTCTAAAATAAGAGGATTTTCAAGTGGAAAGCACTATAAAAGCTTATATAATATAGGAAAGAAGCTTAGGCAGCTATATGAAAATGGAAGTTATGTTAAAATGGATTATCTTAATGCAGAAAAATTAAACAGGATTGTGATGTCAAACAAGATATATAAGGGAAATCATAATTCTCAAGTTCAGAACTTTGAAAAGATCATTAAAGAAATATTTAAAGAACAATAAAACATTTAATTTTACAGTTGAAAATATAGTAGATTTTCAACTGTAAAATTTCCTTATTTGAAAAATATTGTAAAATTACTTATAATATACATGAATATTGAGTAACATTACAAAAAGAGGTTTAGGATGGATAATTATCATAGAGAAAGAAATTATACAATTGAAGATTTAGAAGAATTATTGGATAATATTCCATATGAAGTATGGATTAAAGACAAAGAGGGAAGGCATAAATATATTAATAAAACATCTGCAGAAAGAATGAATCTAAAAAAAGAAGACATTATTGGAAAGACTGATTATGATTTCAGACCAGCAGAAATGGCAGAAAGCTGTGTTAAAGGCGATAGGTCTGTATTGAGTACTGGTAAAAGTTCTATGGTAGAAGATGAAATAGTAGTTGGCAAAGAGACAAAGTGGTTTGAAATATATAAAACATTATTATATAAAAATGATGAAAATAAAAAACTTCTTGCTGGGATAGCTAAATATAGTAATCTTAAAGCATCAAAACAAGAAAGTATCATAGAAAGCTGTTTAGATGCTGCTAACAGTTATAAAGAAAATAATAATGTCATGGAATATAAGATTCTTGATGGACTTAAGGAAATAATTGGGGCAGATGATGTTGCATTATACTCATATAATAAAGAAAATAGTATGATGGAACTAAAAATACATATAGGAATGAATAAAGTTATCTTTGTTCAAAAGAGTAAATTTAATACTAAATCAGATGCAGCATATTTTGATAACGGTGCACGAGAGCAGCTTGGAGAAAAAAGTGTAAAGTATATATATTTAATTAAAAGTAAAAATAAATCTCGTGGATTATTAGAGATTTACTTTAAAAACAATCCAGAATATTTGCAGGAAGATATAATAAAATACACATATCTTATATTAGCTTTCATTCAGGAAAATAGGAATTTAGGAGATAATTTAAAGAAAGAGCTGGCAAAAAAAAAGGATGCTCAGAAGAAACTCGAAATGGTGATAAATACAGTAATAGATATTTATGCTATTGCCGAAATTATTAATGATGATATGAAGTTTATTGAAATAAATAAAAAATGTAGTGAAATATTAGGATGGACTTGTGAGGAATTCAATTCAAAAGGAATAATTAACTTTATTCATAAAGATGATAAGGGAAGAATTGAATCTTTTATAAAAGGTAAGTTCGATGAAATGCAGGATGTAATATGCAAGATATTATGTAAGGATGGAACATATAAGATAGTCAGTTTAAACTGGAGTCGTATGGGAAATAATGTATTTATTATTACAGCAAAAGATATGACTAAGATAAATGAATTAAAAAAGGTAAAGGCAAACTTAGAAGAAACTATTGAATTAAAGCGATTGAAAACAGAATTTTTTGCTAACTTATCTCATGAATTTAAAACACCATTAAACATAATACTTTCAGTAGTACAGATTATGTCAGAGAATAATAGAAATAAAAATAAACTTACATATGATAATTTTAACAGATATATAAAGAGCATAAAACAAAATTCATATAGGCTGTTGAGATTAGCTAATAATATGATAGATTTAAGCAAAATCGATGATGGATTTTATGATATCAATATGTACAACTATAATATTGTTGAAGTTGTAGAAAATATTGTGCAGTCTGTAGCTGAATATATAAAAAATAATAAAAGAACTATAA
>JBJEJM010000078.1:0-5643 GCA_051878075.1 Clostridium sp.
ATACTGTCTTACAAATGTTTTTTTAACTGTAGCTACTATATCAACCCATTCCTTGTTTGAAAGTTCAACATCATTTTCAAACTGGCATATAAGACCTAAAGGAGTTATATCATCAGCACAGCATGTCATAGCATTACGTCCTAAAATCGAAAATTTTGGTGGATATTTTTCTGGATCATATGCCATTACCTTTACTTTAATCTTTTTGCCGTCATATTTGCCAGGATGGGACATCATATCTTCATATAATATTCCAAAATCATATTCTTCTGGTTCAATTATATCTGCATTTAAATCAAAAGGAAGAACATCTTCAGAATTATCTATTTCTCCGTTTTCATTTTCAAATAGAACTCTAACCTGTGGATTTACAGCTTTTACACTACCTCTTAAAGCTATTTTCTTTGTATCAGCATTACATCTGTTAAATACAACAAGATCAGCTTCCCTGAATTGATTTACTATTATTGCTCCCATATTGCTCATGTAAGTGCTGAAAGTTGAAGAATCAATAGTGCAGATAATCTGAGCTATATCATATTCTTCTGGAATTACAGAATCAAATAGATTTTCAAAATTCCACATTCCATTGAATTCTATAAATATTCTTGTGGCTCTACATTCCTTTACATGCTTTTTGATAAATTCAGTAGTAAATTCTTCTTCATCATCAACTGGCACCACTGTTATCTTAGCATTTTTAAGTTCTTTTTCTTCAAACTCTTCTATTCCCTCTTCACAAAGGAAAAGCACACTTTTTTCATTTCCTATGAATTGCTCATCTTTTAATATTTCTTTTATAAAAGTTGTCTTTCCACTTTCTAAAAAGCCAGTAAATAAATATACTGGAATATTCATTTAAATCGCCTCTTTTCTTTGTGTATACTTTAAATTTTATCATTAAGCAAAGTATGTTTATGAAATTATTTTATATGAAATAATGATTCTATCTTATCTTCATCTAATTTTGAACCAATTACACATAATCTGCCTGTATAATCTGCTTCACCTTTTCTTATTTCATATTCACCTGGAACAAGGTCAAAATTATACCAGTTTCCATTTTCATCTGGAACAATACCCTTTGCACGAAGAATTATTCCATATTCTGAGCTGTCACTTAAATCTGCAAGTATAGCCTTAAGATCATCTTCACTATATTTCTTAGGAGTTTCTACTCCCCAGCTTGTAAATACTTCATCAGCATGATGGTGATGATGATCATGTCCACATCCACATTCTTCATCATGGTGGTGATGATCATGTCCGCATCCACATTCTTCGTCATGATGATGATGTTCTTCATCATGATGATGTTCTTCGTCATGGTGATGATGGTGTTCCTCATCATGGTGGTGACCACAGCTGCATTCTTCTCCATGTTCATGATGATGATGTTCATGTTCACATTTTTCTAAAAGTTCTGCTTCTAGTGAATTTGCTTTTTCCATTGCATCTACAATCTGCTTTCCACTTATATCATCCCATGGAGTTGTTATTATGTTAGCATGATCATTATGTTCTTTTATTAATGCAACTACTTCTTCAAGTTTTTCCTGTGAAAGTTTTTGAGTACGGCTTAAAATAATAGTACTTGCATTTTCAATCTGATTATTAAAGAATTCACTGAAATTCTTCATATACATTTTACACTTTTGAGCATCTACAACTGCTGTAAAACTATTAAGTTTTATATGTGCATCTTCATGTATATCTTTTACTGCCTTGATTACATCTGATAATTTTCCTACTCCAGATGGCTCAATTATTATTCTATCTGGTGTATACTTAGCTAATGCATCTTTAAGTGCAGTTCCAAAATCTCCAACAAGAGAACAGCAGATACATCCTGAATTCATTTCAGTTATTTCGATTCCAGTATCCTTTAAAAATCCGCCATCTATTCCTATCTGTCCAAATTCATTTTCAATAATCATAATTTTTTCTTTATGTAGTACATCTTCAACAAGCTTTTTAATTAATGTTGTCTTACCTGCACCAAGAAATCCTGATATAATATCAATTTTTGTCATTTCTACTAACTCTCCTTACATATGTGTTTATTAATATTATTCATATATACACATAAAATAATTCATACATATATGAATCAATATTTCCAATTTAATAACATACTGATTTCTATGCCTATATTATAGAAAATAGTTATAATATAAATACATTTTCATATTATAACTATTTTGATAATTTTTCAAGTCACTTACTATTTCACTTTAAATTTATAAGCTGACCATTTATAAATGTATTTTTCAGTTTTATATAAGTAAAAATATATCTATAAGAAACTATTAAAGATAAGTAAAAACAAAAATATCCAGACAGTTTAAATGCTGACTGGATATTTTATTCATTTTTTAATTCATCAATATAATTCTGAATCCATGAATCCATAGATCTGCTTTTATTATATTCTTCAGGATCATTGATAAGATCAACAAAACGTGTAGTAACTCCATGTGTTTTGGCAATGGACATAACATTTTTCTGTTTATCTACAGGTAAATCTTTAATTGCTTCTTTTACATCATCTATTCGTGCTCTTTTCATAAAAAATCCTCGCTTAAATTATACTATACATTTATACCAGGTATTATATAGACCATGTTCTTTAAATCCAATTTTTTTATATAAAGAAACAGCTTTATAATTATCTTTTTCAACCCTTATATATATATCGTTAATAGAATTAATCCTGCATAATTCAATAAGATAATCTAAGAGATTTTGTCCATAACCTTGGCATCTGTATTCTTCAATTATACCAAAATTAACAATTGTATATAATCCATTACTTAAAATTATCTGCCCATATCCTGCATATTTATTATTAACACATAAAAAAACTGAAAATTCATTAATATAATAATCTTGATTTTCCTCTTCAAAAATATCATCTGGATTTAAAGGGGTTCTATCTTTACTAAAAAATATGCTGTTTTGGATTCTGCATCTTAGTGCTTCATCTCTATTTTTGACAAAATGTTTGAATTCTACTTCATCACTTATTTCATTTAACTCCGATGGAGATTCTAATTTCATAAGATATGATCTTGATTTAATTTCAAACCCTAATTTTTCCATGATATGTGTTATATTCTCATTTTCTCTTGCATCAAATCTCAGTGAACTGCATTTTACGAAATCAAATAATTTACTTTCAAATAGCTTAATATATTCATCTATTATATACAAAGCATATATACTACCATATTCGCCTGCATTTGATATATCACACCATATATATCCTACATAATTATTGTTAATTTTAAATAATCTGACTTGTCGTCTAAGTAAGTATTTCACTATAAATGACTCTTCATCATAAATAGTAAAAAAATCTTTATCACAGACATATGATCTATAATCTGTATTATATAACTTTCTAAATATATCAATATTAAATATTGATAATTTTTCACTTGAAATCATAATTAATCTCCATTTCTATATGATAAATAAATTATAGTTTCTATGCTGTCATAGCCAGATTGTATATATAATCCTTTTTATCATAAACAATACCGAATATATAGTCTCTCCCTACATATTCGGTATTACATGCCATATTTTAAAACTTAATCATTAAATATCTTTTATGCTTAAGCTTATTCTCTTATTAGCTTCATCTACACTTAATATTTTAGCTTTAATTTCTTCTCCCACAGTTAAAACTTGTGCTGGGTCTTCAATTCTTTCATGAGAAATCTTTGAAATATGAACTAATCCATCTACTCCTGGTTCTAATTCAACAAAAGCACCAAATTTGCTTAATCTAACAACTTTACCAAGAACTATAGAGTCTTCTGGATATTTTTCAGCTACATTATCCCAAGGCTTTGGCATAAGCTCTTTCATGCTTAAAGATAATTTTTTAGCTTCTTTATCTAATCCAATAATCTTTACATCGATTATCTGACCAATTTTTAATACATCTTCGATTTTCTTAACATGGTTCCATGAAATTTGTGATAAATGTAATAAACCATCTACACCGTTGATTTCAACGAAAGCACCGAAGTCAGTAAATCTCTTTACTTCTCCTTTAACTACATCATTTAAATTAAATGATTCCCATGCTTTAGCTTCAATTTCTTTCTTTTCTTTTTCTAAGATTACTCTTCTTGAAGCTACAACTTTAACTGGCTTAGATGCGCTGAAGTCTATAAGCTGTACTTCTAAAGTCTTGTTTAAATATTCATTTTTATCTTCTGTAAATTTAATATCTATTTGAGAAGCAGGAATAAATACTCTTACTCCTTTATAGTTTCCAGCTAAACCTTTATCTTTAGCTTCATTTATTTTAATTTCAAATGTTTTTCCTTCATTGAAGAATGTTTCTAATTCTTTGAAAGCTTCTTCTTTTTCATATTCTAATCTTGATAATACAACAAATCCGTCGTTATTTTGTAATTTAATAACCTTAGCAGTTATTGTATCTCCAACATTAATGCTTTCAGCATATTCTCTTCCATCGCCTTTTCCTGTTAATTCATTATAAGGAATGATTCCATCTATTCCATAACCATTCATTCCAATTACAAGACCATCATTATTTTTAGAAATGATTTTTTCAGTAACTTCAGTACCTATTACAATCTTCATATCTGTCTCGTTCATTAGCGCTAATTGATCTTCATTATTTACATTGTTTTCTATACTCATACTATCAAGTACCTCCCTAATAATCCAATCTGGTGTTGATGCACCAGCTGTTACTCCTATTTTTTTTATATCATTATTAATAAAATCTTTTGGTAAATCATTTATATTTTCAATATGGATTGTATTATTACAATTTTCTTTTGCAATTTGATAAAGCTTAGTTGTATTAGAACTGCTTTTACCACCAATTACAATCATTGCATCTACTTTCTTAGAAACTTCTAAAGTACTCTTCTGTCTTACATCAGTAGCTGCACAAATAGTATTAAAAGATAGAAGTTCTTTAACATCTTTTAAATTATCTATAGTGTTATCCCAGTTTTTCTTTTTTTCTGTTGTCTGAGAAACAGCACATACTTTATCTGGCAGCTTCACATCTATATTACCATCTTTAGTTATAGTAGCTTCATTATTGCACCATCCATTTATTCCAATAACTTCTGGATGATCTTTATCTCCTAATATTACTATATGATACCCAGACTCTGAATATTTCTTAACCTTCTTTTGAATATTTGTTACGAAAGGACAAGTAGCATCCACTACTGTCAATTTTCGTTCTTCCAACATTGATAATACTTTTTCTGAGACACCATGAGACCTTATAACAATTACATCATTTTGTTCTAGTCTGTCAATATCTTCAAGCTGTATTGAAAATATATCATTGCTTTCTAAATGTCTTACAACATCATTATTATGTATTAAGGGACCTAAGGTGTATATTTTTCTATTATACTGTTTTTGTATTTTTAATGCTTCATCAACAGCTCTTTGTACTCCAAAACAAAAGCCAGAGTTTTTTGCTAGAATTACTTCCCTCATTAATTTGCCGCTACTTAAAGTATAAATCAATACACATTATGTGGATATTGAACTCAGTAGCTGCTCCTTTCCGTTTTTTATTTGTTTAATCTTTAATATTTTAATTAAATTATTATTTATCTTAATGATTTTTAT
>JBJEJM010000079.1:0-24999 GCA_051878075.1 Clostridium sp.
AAGAAAACCACAGGATGGAAAGATTAATATTGAATATAAAAATAAAAAATATGATTTAAGAGTTTCAATTGTTCCTGTAATTAATGGAGAAAAAATAGTAATAAGGATCTTATATGGCGAAAATTTTTCGTATACTTTAGAAAGTTTAGGATTTACTGAAGAAAAAATAAAAATCATAAAGAAAATTATATCTGTTAAAAATGGAATTGTTATAATATGTGGTCCAACAGGTTCAGGAAAGTCAAGTACTTTATATACGATTTTAAAAGAACTCGACTCGAAAACTTTAAATATCACAACGCTAGAAGATCCAGTGGAAATACAAATGCAGAATATTAACCAGATTAATTTAAATAAAAAACTTGGTATAACATTTGCAAGTGGATTAAGAAGTATATTAAGACAGGATCCAGATGTAATAATGATTGGAGAAATACGAGATGAAGAGACTGCACAGATAGCTGTAAGCTCTTCAATAACAGGACATAAAGTATATAGTACTATTCACTGTAAATCTCCTAAAGAAGTTTTTATGCGTCTTGAAAATATGGGTGTAAAACCATATCTCATAAAAGAAGGACTTGTAGGGGTGATTTCTCAGAGACTTGTGAAGATATTATGCAGAAAATGTAAGTGTGTAGATGAAGAAAAAACATTCAAAGGTCATAAGGTGTTCAAAGCAGTAGGATGTGACAGCTGTAAATTTACAGGTTATGAGGGAAGAAAGGTTGTTAGCTCTGTATGGTTTTTGAATTCAAGCATGAATTACAATTATAAATATAATGATGATGAAGAGTTTTTATCAAATAAAAGTATGAAAAATGATATGGAAAGTCTCCTCATGAATGGGATGATATCTTATAACGACTATCTGGAATTTATAGAAGGAGAAAGATTAGATGAATAATACTTTTTTTAATAAAATATTCAGTTATATCATGGATATATTGAGTTTTGAAATAAATTTCAAGAAACCTTTGAACATTTTTAAGAGTAAAAGATTAAATATTAATGAAAAACAGATTTCTTTTATTGCTAAAAATCTAGGACAGATTTATAGAGATGGAATACCAATAAAAAGAGCTTTGACTTTAGTTGAGGAAATAGTGCCAGATAAGCGTTATAAAGAAAGTCTGCAGAAGATAGGCAAAAAAATAAGTGTGGGAAAGAGTTTGAGTGAGTCTTTTGGAGAATTTCCTAAATTGTATCCTGGATTATTTATTGGTCTTGTGTTTATTGGGGAAAATACAGGTAAATTATATGAGATATTAATTTTAATAGGAAATTATTATGAAAAGAGCAGCAGGCTTAAAAAGGAAATTAAAAGTGTATGCGCTTATCCAGTTTTTATATTAATATCAATGATAATAGTGATAGCTGTATTTATAAATAATATTATCCCAAGCTTTTATGGAATCTATAATTCCATGGGAATTACGCCATCAAACAGCTGTAAGATGGTATATGATTTTAGGGAAAGCTTTAAAGAAGATTACCTTGTAAATATAGTATATATATTATGCTGGGCATCCATAATATTTTTATTTATTAAATGCATAATTCCAAGTGATAAATTCAGGTATTTACTAAAAATTCAAATGGTAAGAGATATTTTAGAGTATAGGATGATTTTAATTTTTTCAATCATAACAAGTTCTGGAGTAAGTATTTTATACGGACTTGAATACTGTATTGGCAGTATGTCACCTAAATATTTAAATGAAAAAATAGTAGAAATAAAAGAAAGTATAATAAAAGGAAATACTTTGAGTGAAGCATTTAAAAAAAGTGGGGTAATTTCTAATTATACTTTGGCTGTTATTAAAGTACGTGAAGAAACAGGAAGTCTTGAAGAAGGTTTTAAAGATCTTTCTATAAGAATAGAAGAAAAAATGTATGGAAAGATAAGAAAGCATTTAAAGGCATTAGGACCAATTATGATAGGTATTGTGGGAATTATATTAGTTATATTTCTTTTAGTTTTTGTACTTCCCTTATTTAAACAGCTACAAAGTGGGATAAGAAGGTGAAGATAATGTATAAAAGGGCAGAAGGGTTTACATTGATTGAAACAATAATAAGTATATCTATATTAATGATTATCTTTACTACAGCAGTTTCCATAAGTGCAATGAAGGATAATATAGAAAATGAAGCTAAAAAGGATTCTGATATCTATGAAATACAAAATCTGATGACATTCAGTAAACTAAAGTGTAAGAAAGATAATGCCGCAGGAAAAGTATTGATAAATAAAAAAACTAGTGAATTGAGTTTTTATAGTGGAACAGGTGATGAAAGTCCTTTTAAAAAAATAATACTTTCAAATGATTCAGATTATATTGGAAGCAGCAGTAATATATTTGTAAGTAATAAAGGGAGAGTGTTAAACGGGGCTACTATATATGTAAAAAATGATAATCAGATTGACAGCATAACTATTGGAGTTGGAGTAGATACAATAAGAATTAAAGATGAATGATTGATGAGTATTTAGTTTGAGGAGAAATAGAATGATATGAAAGCAAAGAAAGGAAGTTTATTGATTGAAGCTTCGGCATGTATATTTATATTATCACTTCTGGGAATTTTTACAGTGACAACATGTTTAAAATGCAGAGTGGAATATGAAAAAAGAATTGAAGAGGATAAAGCAGATAGAATAGTAAATATGATTGTAAAAGAAATCAAGTATAATATTCCTAAATCAGAATTAGATGAATTATTAGATGAAAATAATAAAATTGGATTTAAATATAAAGATGATTTAATAAAAGAACTGCAGGTTAAAAATCTTTTGGATATTGAAAGAGGGAGAGATATAGAGATAGAAAAAGAAAGTGAAGGCAGCAGGAAAGATGAATACATAATTAGAGTAAATATATCAAAAGATGCTTTCAATGTGGAACAGAATTATAAATTTCAAAAAAGCTGGTGGATGGATGAAATATAAAAAGAACCATGGATTTACGATTTTAGAATCAATTATCTACATTTTTTTATCTACAATTATTTTAGCAGAAGGAATAAGTTTGTTCGTTTCTGAATATGATACTTATTTAAAAATTAAGAATGATAGCATAAGAGCAAATGAATATGATAATTTTTATATTAATCTAAACAACATTATAAGTGAAGGTACCTTAGAAGATGTAATTGTAGGCAATGATTATATAGAATTGAATAAAGGAAAAATTGAAGACAATTTAAAGAAGACAATTCGTGTATATGAAGGAAAGCTGGTTGTGGTATATTCAAAGGATGGAAATATATTGACTTATAATAATATGCTCTATAATGTAGAAAAAATAGAAGTGGTTAAGAAAGAAAATTTAATTTATATGAATATATATGATGAAAATGGTGAGGAATTTATATGCTGCGTTTAAAGAAAAAAGGATTTGCATTAATAAACACAATAATAATTACTTCATTAATGATGACATTATCATATCTAATGTTTAGTATTATAAAAAATAATATAGAGATTACATCAATTCACTATATTGATGATGATATATTCTCAATGAATGATTATGAGGAAGATGTATTGTGTGATTTTATGAAGATTTTAAATAAAAGAGTTAATAATTTAAATAAGATTTCTGAAAGTGATGATATTGATATTGGAGATAATAGCAATGCGGAAAAAAGATGTGATAATTTATTTGATCAGAGTTTTGAAGAAAAAAATAATGGAAATACACTAATATATGATAAAAGTAAAGATAAATTAATAGTAAAAATTTCAAGTGAATTCAATTCATTAAGAATACGTGAATTAAAATACAGGATAGAAGATGATAAAGTAATTCTTATACCAACATCTTATTTTTACGATACTAACAATGATACTGATACTTTGAATGATGGATAAGTTTTACATTAAATATTATTTTAAGCTTTGAAAGGAATTGTTTATGAAAAAATCAGTAGTTTATTTAAAGAATTTTTCATTCATTTATGAAAATAATGAATATACTTTTGATGATGTATTAAAGAAACAGATGATTTTTAAAAATCTTAAGATAATTATATTAGAGGAAATGCTGTATATAAAGAGTTTTCTTATAGAATCAAAAATTAATAATTTAGAAGACTATGTTTTAAATAAAATATCAGAGATATTTCCTGAAAATAACGAAATACTCTACGATTATGAAAGAACTCGTGATAAAAATTCAATATATGTTTATTCAATAAAAGGTCGTGAAAAAATAGAAAGTTTATGTGAAAAATCAATATCTCTGCAAGTTATTCCTGTGCAGTTTATCATACGGGATTACATAAATAAAAAGTTATATGGCATAAAAGAAAAATATATAGCAATAGCAAAAATATATGATAGATATTATTTTATTGAATATGATAATGGAGTCTTTGTAGATAATTATATTTCAGAGAATATTACAGACCTGCAGGAATATTTAAGAAGCAAGGATTTTAATGGAAAGATTTATATGGATGAAAAAATATATTTGGATGAATATATGAATAAAAAATTGAAAATAATAAAAATTGATATTGCGAGGTTGATAAATGAAAAAGTATAAGAAATATAAAGATTTTATACCATATAATTTTTATTTAAAATCAAAATACAATAAAAAGAAATATGAAAAAAAATTAATGACTGCAGCTTTAATATTTAATTTAATTATTGTACCTATTAATATCAAAAATATAAACAAATTAACTAAGAAGGATATGAAACTTCAGGCAGGTGAATCATATACTGATAAAGAAGGTTTTCAGTTAGAAACTATACGTTCAGTAGTAAATGAATTATTTAATGATTCGTTTGAAGGGGTAAGTATAGAAAATGGAAATGGGGAAATATTAGTTGATACTTTAGATGATATAGATAAGTTACAAGATAATACAGTAATAATCGTAAAAGAAGCTCATCTTGATGAAGAAAATAGATATAAAATAGGAGTAAGCGTAAATGAAAGATAAGATGAGAAAATATTTGTGTATAATAATTATTATCTGTATTCCTATTCAGCTTTATTTGAATGATAAATTGAATAAAAAAATAAATGAGAAACCTGTCAGTATAGAAGTACATGAAGAAGTTAGGGCGAAAGATTTATCTCAATTAAAAAAAGAATTAAGTATTTTAAATAATTGCATAATATTAAATGCATATAATGATAACGACCGATGGTGTATTAAGTTAAAATTGTACGGAGATAAACAGGATATATTAAATGAAATGAATAAATTGGAAGCATATGATATAAAAAATTATATAATAAGCAAGAATAATACAAAATATTATGTTATTATGGATATATATAGTAATTATTTGATAAAATAATAATAAATATATAATTTTTTATAAGAAAGTAATCATAAATAATTGCATTTATGAGTGTATTTTGATAAAATATGATTGTTATGTCGCGAGTAAGTATTTAACATTAGTATTTAAGATTTAAATATGAACTGTAATTATTTTATAAATTTGGAGGGATATTTTATGATATCAGCAGGAGACTTAAGAAAAGGAACTACTTTTGAGCTTGATGGACAAGTGTTTACAGTAACAGATTTTTTACATGTTAAACCAGGTAAAGGTGCAGCATTCGTAAGAACTAAATTAAGAAATGTTATCTCAGGAGGAGTTGTAGATAGAACATTCAACCCAACTGAAAAATTACAAGAAGCAGTAATTGAAAGAAAAGAAATGCAATATCTTTACAATGATGGTGAATTATACTACTTCATGGATCAAGAAACATTCGAACAAATTCCTTTAAATCAAGAAAAAGTAGAAGATGCTATAAAGTTCTTAAAGGAAAATATGTTTGCAACTATTAAATTCTTCAAAGGTGAAGCTTTCTCAGTTGAAGCACCAAACTTTGTTGAATTACAAATCACTCATTCTGAACCTGGTGTAAAAGGAAATACAACAACTAATGCTTTAAAACCAGCTACAGTTGAAACAGGTGCAGTTGTAAGTGTTCCTATGTTCGTTAATGAAGGCGACGTTATAAGAATCGATACAAGAACTGGAGAATACATGGAAAGAGTTTAATCTCAGGATGTTATATGGGGTTGCTAAGTTATTTTTGCTTAGCAACTTTATTTATATATACATAATTTATATATACATATATTTTAAATATAAAACAGGATTAAATATCTTCAAATCAAGATTTTATCTTAAATCTATCAATTATCACATGAATAGGGAGTGAATGATATGGAGAAACTTAGAAAAGAAATTGAAGAATTTAAAAATAGTTTATCTAGTGTAGAAAACGATATGTATAAAAAATATTTTGAAAATATTGAATCAATTTTAACTGTTATGGCAGATAAAATTGAAGAAGTTGTTGTAAATCAAGAAACAATGGAAGAAAATATGCAGTTTTTAGATGATGATTTATCTGGCATTCAGGATGAACTTTTTGAAGAAGTATCAATTGATGAATTGTGTGATATGGAAGATGAATATGTTGAAGTAAAATGTGTTCATTGTAATAAGCCAATTTTTATGGAAAAATCAGCTCTAAGTAGTAAAGAACAAATTCCATGTCCTTACTGCCATAAAAACATAAAATAGAAATATATTTTTAAATATGAAAATAGCTTAACATATAAGTAAACCACGTAAAATTAACAGATTAATGTTTATTTTGCGTGGTTTTTATTTATATGTTTGTATGACTATCAGTAATATTTTTACTTATAGAAAAATATTAATTAATATGAAGGCAGGAAGGAGGGAGTTTTAGGTTGTGAGTGCAGAAGAAGATATAATTGGACTTTTTCCACTTAAGATAAGAACTTTACTTAATAAAATATTATTAAAAGAACAGATATATGAAATCAGGCTTAAGATTGGAAAACCTATTCTCATTTATTCTAAATATGGTGAGAGCATTGTAAATTATCTTCTTACAAAAGATGATATGAAAAGTATAATTCAAAAGATATCAAATTATTCACTATATGCGTATGAAGAAGATATAAAGCAGGGATTTATTACTATTAAAGGTGGTCATAGAATAGGAATTGCAGGAGAATGTATTATGAATAATGGTGAAGTAAAGACTATTAGGAATATTTCATCTATAAATATTAGGATTTCAAGTGAAGTAATAGGATGTTCTAATAAAATAATTAAATATATATATTCTGAAAATCAAAAAAGAATATTTAATACAATAATAATTTCTCCACCAAAGTGTGGTAAGACAACAATCCTAAGGGATATAGCAAGAAATATATCTAATGGAATTACTTCAATAGGCCTCTCTGGCCATAAAGTAGTAGTGGTTGATGAAAGAAGTGAAATTGGAGCATGTCATTTAGGAATTCCTCAAAATGATCTTGGAATAAGAACAGATATTTTAGATAACTGTCTTAAACGTGAAGGTATGATGATGGCAATAAGAAGTCTGTCGCCAGAAGTATTGATATGTGATGAAATTGGGACTAAAGGTGATATTGAAGCATTACTTATGGCGTATAATTCGGGGGTAAATATAATAACATCAATACATGGATTTACAATTAAGGATTTATATAAAAGAAAAGTATTTCAGGATCTTCTTGATAATGGAATAATCGAACGGGCAATAGTATTAAGTTCAAGACATGGAGTTGGAACAATTGAAAATATATATGAAATAAGGGAAGGAGAAAACATATGTTTAAATTGATTTTAGCATGTGTACTTTTTAGTATATGTTCATATGTAGGCTTTGAATATGGTGAAAGATTTAACAAAAGAATGTCACAGCTTCGGGAAGTATTGAAGAGTCTTCTTATATTACAGAATGATGTATTATATGCAGCAACTCCTTTACCAGAAGCATTAGATAACTTTGCATATAAAGTTGATGAACCAATAAATTCTTTTATAAAAGGAGTGAAAGAAAAACTTATATCAGGCACTGCTGAAAGTGTTTATGAAGCAGCAGAAAATGAATATATGAGACTAAAGAATAATTTTAATTTAAATAGCAGTGATGTAAAGATACTTAGTGATTTTTTTAAATCCCTTGGAGAATCAGGTATATTTGGACAGGAAAAAATCTTTTCATTAGCAATTGAAGGAATAAAAATGAATTTAAGTGAATCTGAAGAAGCGGCTAAAAAGAATGTAAAGCTATATAGATATTTAGGAATATGTATAGGAGCCATGCTCACAATTTTTATATTTTGATTCATAAACATAACATATTTTTAATATTAATAATTAACAATGGTAATATCATATGAAAAAATTGAAGTTTAAACATACGTTATATAAATGCTTAATTAATTTTAAGTGTTTGTTAATTATTGATACTAAATTGAAAATATGTAGAAAGCAGAAGTAGGGGGAAAAGGAAATGAATGATATAAGTATTCTCTTAAAGATTGGTGGAGCAGGAATTATACTGGTTATTCTTGATAAAGTTCTATCAAGCAGCGGAAAATCAGATATAGCAGCAATAACTAATATTGCAGGTGTTGTAATAATCCTTTTGATGATAGTTTCAATAATAGGTGATTTATTCAGCACTGTAAAAACTATGTTTGTAATGTAGCAGGTGATGTTATGTTGATTTTAAAAGTTATATCCATAGCTTTTGCTGCACTGTTTCTCATTCTTATGCTGAAGCAGTCAGGAAGTTCTATAAATATACTTTTGGCATTGGTGACAGGTGCATTAATATTTTTAGTTATAAGTGAACCATTAAAAGAGATAATAACTTTTCTTCAGAATATGTCAGATAAAGCTGATATCAATTCTGTATATGTAGGTATTGTTTTAAAAATTGTGGGAATAGCTTATATTGCATCATTTGCCAGTGCTTTATGTAAGGATGCTAATGTGGACAGCCTAGCAACTCAAATTGATTTTGCTGGAAAAATAATGATTCTTGTTCTAGCGATTCCAATACTTATGGCAGTATTAAATTCTATATTACAGATAATGTAGATTGTTTATTGGAATATGCTGATTTGGTACAGATATAAAATTTAAAGGTTGTGTATTCAATATGATGAGGATAAAAAGATTAACAATTATATTTTTTAGTGTTATTACACTTTTTATGATTTTTGACACTGTTTTTTTACAAGGGAATATTAAATATTCATATGCAGAAGAAAAAACAAATCTGTATAAAGAAGATTACAATAAAAAGCAGATAAATATAAATTCAGATATAGGTAGTAAAGAACAAGATGACAGCATAAGCATTGGAGAAAAAAATGAAGTAAATATTAACGATATAGGAGGCAAAGCCAAGGGGCAGATAGAAGAATTATATGATTATATAAATAAAATGAAAACGGATGTAGAGCTATTACAAGGTCTTGATCCTATAGATTATATAAATACCTTTATTTCTGAAGGAAAAGGCAATATATCATTTGATACTGTTATGAAGGCGGTTTTAAGTCTCTTTTTTAAAGAAGTTAAGAGCGTTTTAACACTTGTAATTTCCATAGTTACAATTGCAATATTATGTGCACTGTTAAAAAATCTCCAGGATGCATTTACAAATGAAAGTATATCACAGGTAGCATTTTATGCCTGTTATGCCATTGTAATAATAATATTATCAAAAAGTTTTATAATATCAATTTCTGTAGCACAAAATGTAATAATTGATATTTCAAATTTTATGAATGCATTACTGCCTATACTTGTAACAATGATTGGACTTGCAGGAGGAATAACTCAGGCTGCTGCTATGGATCCATTTGTTTTAGGATCTGTAATATTGATACCTAAAATATATACTACTATTATAATACCAATGATACTTATGGGGTTTGTACTTGAATTTGCTAATAATATTTCAGAAGAGCACAAGATAACCAACTTATGCAAATTGTTTAAGAAATGTATACTGTGGTTTCAAGGAATAATACTTACAGCTTTTATAGCACTTCTTACAATAAGGGGCATAACATCAAATACTATGGATGCAGTTACACTTAAAACAACTAAATTTGCTGTAGATAATTTTATACCTATTGTAGGAAAGACTTTCTCAGATGCAATAACTTCTGTTGCAGGATATTCTTTAATAATAAAAAATGCAGTAAGTTCTATTGGACTTATAGTTTTATTGTTTATTCTCCTTTATCCTATATTAAAACTTGTCTTAATGACATTTATTTATAAAATATCATCTGCTCTTATAGAGCCAGTAAGCGATTCAAGGATAACAAAGTCATTAGAGAGTGCAGGAGATTCTATGGTGCTTATAATATCATGTGTTCTTACTGTAAGCCTTATGTTCTTTATATTGATAGCAATAATGGCTCAGGCAGGAAGTTTTGTAGTAGGGGGATGATAAACTGTTATGGAAACTATTAAATCTCTTGTAACAACACTTACAGCAGTTCTTATATTTATAAGTGCCATAGAGATAATTGTTCCTGATAAAAAAATGAAAAAGTATATTTCATTTGTTTTAGGATTGATATTACTAAGTACAATTTTAAATCCAATAGTCGAATTTATTACAAACGGAGAAAAGAGCATACTACAGGGAATAGAAAGCTATGAAACAGTATTTTCAATGGAAGAAGAAAAGATAAATGCAGATGGAGAAAAATCATATGATGAAACTGGAAAAGATAATGAAGATATAAGAAAGAGAGCATTTATAAGTAATTTTAATAAAAACTGTGACAGTATATTGAATAATTAATTTAAAGATATGAAGTTTAAAAGTGAAGTTGAATGTGATGTTGATTTCAATAATCTAAAAATAAATATAAAAAAGCTGAAGTTAGGAATAAAAGATAAAAAAGTACGGAAAGTAGAAAATATTGAGATAGGAAAAGATAAAAATGATTCAGTGAGAGATGAGTATATGAATGTTATAAATTTTGCATCAGAAGAATTAGAAATTCCAAAGGAAAAAATAGAAGTATATATTATAGAAGAATAGGAGGTATATGGCTATGAAAAAAATCAATGACAATATTAGAGATTTTTTTAAAAATAACGCCAGGATTAGAAATTTAAGTGTAGTATGTCTTATCCTTATATTTATTCTTATTTTTATGAATGTAGTTGGAAGCAGCAGTTCATTCAATAAGAAAATTACATCTATATCTAATAATGGATCAAAAGAAAATAGTACAGATGTATCAAATGATAAGGTTATGACTAGTGATGACTATGAAGAAAAACAAAAGGTTGATTTAATAAATATACTTAAGAAAATGAATGGTGTTGGAGATGTTGATGTAATGATTACTTTTGAAAATGGAGAGGAAAAGGTTCCAGCATATGATAAGACAGAGCAGAAATCAACTACTGAAGAAAATGATACACAGGGAGGAAAAAGGGTCAATAATCAGAATAATGATAATTCAAAAGTTGTAATGACGCAGAATGATGGCAAAAATGAACCATTCATCTTAACAACTTATAAACCAAAGATAGTAGGAATAGTCATTGTAGCAGAAGGCGCAGAAAACAGCAAAACAAAATATGAAATAGAACAGGCAGTAGCAAAATTATATAACTTAAGTTTAGATAAGGTTAATGTATATAGCATGAAGAAGTAGCATATAATTAGATAGATATGAAATGGGAGGGAGTTTATTATGACAAAGAAACAATGTGGGATTATTTTTACATTACTAGCATTAATATTATGTACAGGAGTTCTTGCAGCAAAACTTAATAATGGAGGTTTAAATGATCCAACAGATTTAAGCCAGGTATTGTCACCAGAAACAATAACAAATGAAAATAAAAATGAAGCTCAAGACGATACTCAGACATTAAACCAGCAGTCACAATTTTATGAGGCAAGAAGTGAAAGAGAACAAAAAGATTCAGCAACAATTCAGTCTTTAAATGCAATAATTTCTGATTCAAATACATCTAAAGAACAAAAAGATGAAGCTACTAAAGAATTAACTAAAAAGACTATGGTTAAGGATAATGAAGGAAGAATAGAATTAAACATAAAAAATAAGGGATTTGAAGATGCATTATGCATGCTTGAAGACAGCAAAGCAACTGTAATAGTAAAATCACCTACAGGCATACAGGAAGCAGATAGTGTAGCAATTCAAGAAATTGTGCAGGATGTATCAAATATTAAAGATGTAATTATAGAAGTGCAAAAATAATATAATTGTAAAGTTAAACTAGATTTGATATAATGAAAACATGATAAGCAATGTTTTGTTATTACAAAACCGAGGAGGCTCAAATGGCTATGGAAGATATAAATAAAGAAGAAAATATCGGAATTGTTAAGATTTCTGATGAAGTAGTTAGTGTTATAGCTGGAATAGCAGCACAAGAAATCGAAGGTATTTTAGACTGCCAGACAGGTGTAGCAAGTAACTTGACAAATATATTCAAGGGCAAAAAGAATGCAGTCAAAGGAACTAAAGTAACTTTAGAAAATGATAAGGCTATTATTGATATGAATGTAGCAGTTGAATACGGAAGAAAAATCAATGATTTAGCAGTACAGGTACAAGAAAATGTAAAGAATACTGTTGAAGCTATGACTGGTTTAGAAGTAGATTCAGTAAATATATGCGTTCAAAATATCTTTTTAGCAAAAGAAGAAGGAAATGAATCTAAATAGTTTAGTTTTCACCCTCTGAAAATTTCAGGGGGTGTTTGATTTGACTGGGGTTTAAAAGAAGCGAAAAGTGTGTATAATGTTAAATGTACATAATTAATACATATATATTTAGGAGGATTCAATGAATAGAAAATTATCTAGAGAAAAAACTATGGAGTTATTATTTGGAATAACTTGTAGTAAGGATACAGTTGCAGAGGCAGTGGAGATATTTGTTGACAACTATGAAGGCAACATTAAGGACATAGATCTTACATATGTAAAAAAAGCGTTAATTGGAATAGATAATAATAAAGAAGCGATAGATGAAGCCATATCTTCAAATCTTCAAAAATGGAAAATCGATAGAATTTCAAAAATTAACTTAACTATATTAAGACTTGCTGTTTATGAAATTTTATTTGACGAAGATGTTCCAAGAAATGTAGCAATAAATGAAGCATTAGAAATCACAAGAAAATATTCAGATGAAAAGAGTGTTTCATTTGTTAACGGAGTACTTGATAAAATAAAATAGTCTGCATACAATTTAAAGCTTGGAATTTGATGAATATATAATTTGTCAGATTTCAAGCTTATTTTAATACTAAGATTTAAAATTAAATAACTTGAAACTGCATATATATAAAGAATTATTGAAAAAATATAGAAGTAAAGTTAAAATAGACACATAGAATAAAGTATTCATAAATAAAATATGCAAAATAAGCGCTAATGAGGAAGAGAGGAATTAATAATGGGGCAATTAATAAATGGAAAAGAAGTCGCAGCAAAAATTAAGGAGGAAATTAAAGAGTTTGTAAATGATAGAAAGGAAAGAAATCTTAAAATACCTAAAATAGCATCTATTTTAGTTGGAGAAGATGGTGGCTCAATTTACTATATGAATAGCCAGCAAAAGGTTGCAGTAGCTCTTGGAGTTGGATTTGAAAAAGTTGTTTTAAAAGAAGAATCTACTGATGAAGAAGTTATTAATGTAATCCACAAATTAAATGAAGATGACAGTATACAGGGAATAATACTTCAGCTGCCACTGCCAAAGCATTTAAATGAAAAGAAAATAATTAAAGAGATTTCAGCAAAGAAGGATATTGACTGTCTTACTTTTGAAAGCCAGGGGAAATTATATATGGGTGAACCAGAATTTCTTCCATGTACACCAAATTCAGTTTTAACATTAATAAAGAGTTTAAATATGGATATAACAGGGAAGAATGTAGTTGTACTAGGAAGAAGTAATATTGTTGGAAAGCCAGCAGCACAGCTTTTATTAAATGAGAATGCAACAGTTACAATATGTCACTCAAGAACTAAAAATCTTAGAGATGTATGTAAAAAAGCAGATATATTGATTGTTGCAATTGGTAAACCTAAATTCATTGATGAAAGCTATGTAAATGAAAATGCTATAATTATTGATGTTGGAACATCACGTTTTGAAGGAAAGATAACAGGTGATGTTGATTTTGATAAGGTTATAGATAAATGTGGAGCTCTAACACCAGTACCAGGTGGTGTAGGAGCATTGACTACAACACTTTTAATAAAAAATGCATGTGAGGCTTTAAAAAAGTATGAAAATTAAAACTTTAACTGTTTCAGAAGTAACTAACTACATTAAAAGAATTCTAGATAATGACTTTATATTAAATAATCTCTCTGTAAAAGGGGAGATTTCTAATTTGAAGTATCATAGCAGTGGTCATATTTATTTTTCATTAAAAGATGATAAAGGCAAAGTAAATTGTGTTATGTTCAGGGGAAATGCTGCTTTTTTGAATTTTAAACTTGAAGAAGGTATGGCAGTAATCATAACAGGAAGAGCATCCATATATCCTGCAACAGGATCATTTCAGATTTATTGTGATGAAATTCAAAAAGAAGGTCAGGGAGAATTATTTATTAAATTTGAGAGATTAAAAGAAAAGCTCTCAATGGAAGGCTATTTTGATGAATCACATAAAAGGATAATTCCCAAATATCCAGAAAGAGTTGGTGTTGTAACTTCACCTACAGGTGCTGCAATACGTGATATAATAAATGTAGCCACAAGAAGAAATAATGCAATTGATATAGTACTTTATCCAGCAAAAGTTCAGGGAATAGATGCATATAAAGAAGTAATAGAAGGCATAGAATATTTTAATAAGCATAATAATGTTGATATAATAATTGTAGGCAGAGGTGGAGGATCAATTGAAGAATTATGGAATTTTAATGAAGAAGAACTTGCAATGAGTGTTTATAATTCTAATATTCCTATAATTTCAGCAGTAGGCCATGAAATAGATTATACAATTTGTGATTTTGTATCTGATTTCCGTGCAGCAACACCATCACAAGGTGCAGAAATTGCAGTTCCTTTAAAAAGTGAAATGATTGATAACATAACTGATATGTGTGAAGATATGTATAATTTTATTGGATATAAGCTTAAAAGCTGCATTGCAGAAATAAATAATGCTGAAAGAATATTGAAAATTCATTCTCCTTTGAGCATGATAGCAAATTCCTATTTAGAAGTGGATAATCTTAAAGAAAGATTGAATTCTGCAATAAGAAACAGACTGAACAGGGAAAAGAAAAATATTGACAATTTAAATAATCTGCTTATAGCATATAATCCAGTCAAGGTAATGGAAAAAGGATATGTTATACTAGAAGATGAAGAAAATAATGTTATAATGTCAAAAAATCAATTGATGGAAGAAAAAAATTTAAATATAATTCTTAAAGATGGAAAAGTCACAGGGAATTTTATTCCCTTGAAATAAGGAGTTAAAATGGCCAGAAAAGAAAGTTATGAAGAAATGTTATCTAAACTTCAGGAAATCTTAAATAATTTAGAAAGCGATGAACTTAATCTTGAAGATTCGATGAAATCATATGAAAATGGAGTAAAGCTTGTAAATAAAATTTATAAAACTCTTAATTCATATGAGGGAAAAATTTCTATAGTGAAACAAGGAAAAGAAGTGGAGTTCGAGAATAAAGATGGAGATAAATGATTTAAAAAATGATATTAATATATATCTAGAAAACTATTTTAAAGAAAAAGGTAAATATAATAAGGTAATATATGAAGCGAGCAGTTATAGTCTTAATATAGGTGGAAAAAGAATACGTCCTATACTATTTCTATTATCTTATTATATTTATAAACATGAATATAAAGATGTTCTGCCTATGGCTTGTGCAATCGAAATGATTCATACATATTCATTAATTCATGATGATCTTCCATGCATGGATGATGATGATCTAAGAAGAGGAAAAGCTACAAATCATAAGGTTTTTGGTGAAAATATTGCTGTACTTGCAGGCGATAATTTACTTAATGAAGCAATGATACTAATGATGGATTACTCTATTAAAAATGGTGGAAATGCGTTGAATTCAGCTTATGAAATAGCAAGTTCAGCAGGAGCAGAAGGCATGATAGGTGGTCAGGTTGTTGATGTAATGTCAGAAGGGAAAATTATATCAAAAGATGAACTGGAATATATGCATGCTAAGAAAACAGGTGCTCTTATAAGAGCTTCTATAGTTGCAGGAGCAATACTTGCAGGAGCTCCAGAAAAAGATATAGAAATTTTAACAGAATATGGTGAAAAATTAGGCTTATTGTTTCAAATTAAAGATGATATACTAGATATAGTAGGAGATGCTAATGTTCTAGGCAAAAATATACATGCAGATAAAGAACATAATAAAACTAATTTTATAAGTGTATATGGATTAGAAAAATGTAAAGAATTATGTAAAAACCTAAGTGGAGAATGTATTGAATTGCTTAAAGCATTAACAGTTGATTCACAGTATTTAGTGGATTTAACGTATTACCTTTTAAATAGAGAAAGTTAGCAGAGGAAATGATATTATGAAATTGATGAACAGTCTAAGCTTCCCAAAGGATATTAAGGGATTGACTAGAGAAGAAGATGAGTTGCTTAGTAAGGAGATACGTGAATTTTTAATTGAGAGTGTTTCAAAAACAGGAGGACATTTGGCATCTAATTTAGGTGTTGTAGATCTTACTTTAAGTTTATTTAAAGCTTTTAATTTTGAAAAAGACAAAATAGTATGGGATGTAGGACATCAGAGTTATGTATATAAAATTTTAACTGGAAGAAAAGATGGATTTAAAACATTAAGACAGTTTAATGGAATGAGTGGTTTTCCTAAAAGAGAAGAGAGCAAATATGATTATTTTGACACAGGTCATAGCAGCACTTCTGTTTCAGCAGCATTGGGAATTGCCAGAGCCAGGGATTTGAAAAAAGAAAAATATAATGTTATTGCAGTAATAGGTGACGGGGCATTAACAGGAGGAATGGCTCTTGAAGCTCTTAATGATGTTGGATATAGGAAAACAAAATTAATAATAGTTTTAAATGATAATCAAATGTCTATATCTGCCAATGTAGGAAGCCTTTCTAAATATCTGAATAAATTAAGAATGGCTCCAAAATACAATAAATTAAAAAATGAGATACAGGATTCACTTAATCAGTCTAATTTTGGCAAGAATATAGCTGATAAGTTATCAAAAGTAAAAGACAGTATAAAGCAGCTTATAGTACCATCTATGTTTTTTGAAAGTATGGGGTTAAAATATATTGGACCTATAGATGGTCATGATATTGAGACTATGACTGAAGTATTTAAAATAGCAAAAGAATTTGATGGACCAGTAATAATACATACTGTAACCCAAAAAGGAAAGGGTTATGCATTAGCAGAAGAAAGCCCTGCTAAATACCATGGCGTAAGTCCTTTTGATTTGGAAAGCGGAGAAGCAAAGGTATCACCTAAGAACAGCTACTCAAAATCATTTGGAAAATCATTAGTGGAACTTGCAAGAGAAGACAAAAGAATAGTTGCAATAACAGCAGCTATGCCGGAAGGAACAGGACTAAAATGTTTTAGTGAAGAATTCAAAGATAGATTTTTTGATGTAGGAATAGCAGAACAGCATGCAGTAACTCTTGCAGCAGGTATGGCAAGTAATGGAATGAAGCCTGTATTTGCAGTGTATTCCACGTTTCTTCAAAGAGGTTTTGACCAGATTATACATGATGTATGTATTCAGAATCTGCCTGTAATATTTGCAATAGATAGAGCAGGATTAGTGGGAGAAGATGGAGAAACTCATCAAGGAATAATGGATATATCATATTTATCTCTTATTCCTAATATGATAATTGCAGCACCAAAGTGTCTTGATGAAGTGGATATATTATTGAAATGGGCATTGAGAAAGAACAGTCCAGTTGCAATCAGGTATCCAAGAGGAGGAGACATAATAGATAATCTTTCTCCTTTAACTGAAGTAAGAGAAGGTAAATGGGAAGTTATGAATGAAGGCGTAAAAGTCTGTATTATAGCAACAGGAAGAATGGTTCAGCATGCAGTTTATGCTAAGGAAATGCTTTATGAACAGGGAATAAATCCAACCATAGTAAATGCAGTATTTATTAAGCCTATTGATAAACAGCTGCTGAAACAAATTGCTAATGATGGATATAATATATTAACGATAGAAGATAATATACTTAGAGGCGGACTTGGAAGTGCAATAAAAGATTATCTTACTGAAATAGGTTATAATGGAAAAATTAAATCATTAGGATATGATGATAAATTTGTTCCACAGGGAAAAGTAGAGATACTGTATAAATCTTGTAAATTAGATTGCGAAAGCATAAGGGAATCAATATTAGAACTTTATAATTAATGAGGAGAATATAATGGCAGAAAAAAAAGAAAGACTTGATATACTTTTAGTAGAGAAAGGAATAATTACTTCAAGAGAAAAAGCAAAAGCATGTATTATGGAAGGCCGTGTGTATGTAAATGGTCAGAAAGTCGATAAGGCTGGAGAAAAAGTAAGTATAGATAGTGATATAGAATATAGAGGGGATACATTAAAATATGTAAGCCGTGGTGGATTGAAGCTTGAGAAAGCAATGAATACCTGGAATATCAGTTTGGATGGAAAAGTTTGTATGGATATAGGAGCTTCAACAGGTGGATTTACTGATTGTATGCTTCAAAATGGTGCATCAAAGGTATTCTCAGTAGATGTAGGATATGGACAGTTCGCATGGAAGCTTAGAACTGATGAAAGAGTTGTATGTATGGAGAGAACAAATATAAGATATGTTACTCCAGAAGACATAAATAATGAATTATTAGATTTTGCGTCAATAGATGTATCTTTTATATCATTAAAGAAAATAATGCCTGCTACACTAGGTCTGCTTAAAGATGATGGAGAAGTAGTAGCACTTATTAAACCACAATTTGAAGCAGGAAGAGAAAAAGTAGGTAAAAAAGGTGTGGTAAGAGAGATAAGTACTCATAAAGAAGTAGTGCATGGAATAATAGATTTCTTATTAGAACAGGATTTAAATGTACTAGGTGTTGGATATTCTCCAATTAAAGGACCTGAAGGAAACAGAGAGTATCTTGTTTATTTTACTAAGAATAAAAATAAAGAAAGTAGTTTTGTAAGAGAGGATATTGATGAGGTTGTAGAAGCATCTCATATAGAAATTTAACTTCTTTTGGAGGGGCTATGAAAAATATTGGTATTGCAATTAATCCGTCAAAGGATAATAATGATAAAATCTTAAATATGGTTATTAATAAAATAAGAAATGTATTTAATGTTGAAGATATTCGAATTTTCAATTCATATGATATAGAAAAAAATGATTTAAGATATATTGATCTTCTTGTAGTATTAGGTGGAGATGGTACACTTTTGAGTGTAGCAAGATCAGTAGATTCAAATTTTGAAGGAATTATTTTTGGAATTAACATAGGAAATCTTGGATTCCTATCAAGTGTAGAAATATCAGATATAGATGAAGCTTTAAGAAAGCTAAAAAATAATGAATATAGAATCCAGAAAAGAATGATGCTTGAATGCAGTGGAGAAGTAAAAAGTCAGATAGACTGCAGCTTATTAAATATAAACTTAAAAAGCAATGGAAATACTTCAGAAAAAGATAATTATACAAACACAAAATTAAATGCATTAAATGATATAGTACTCGCAAGAGGGACATTATCCAGGATGGTAAAATTTAAGATATTTGTAGATGGAAAGTTTTATTCGTCATTTAAAGGTGATGGACTTATTGTAGCTACACCTACAGGCTCTACAGCATATTCTTTTTCGGCAGGGGGACCGTTAATATATCCTGATTTGGAGCTTATAACCATAACACCTATATGTCCACATCCAAAAACTATGCAGACTATTGTATTAAAAGGAGAAAGTATAATAGAAATATATGCAGAAAATGATGAGGAAAAGATATATCTAACGGTTGATGGACAAAAAGCTGTAGAAGTTAATCAAAAATCATGTGTAAAAATATATAAAAAACAAAAAAGTTTAAAATTACTATTGTTTAATGATTATGATTATTTCAAAGTTTTGAGGAATAAGATTTTAAATAATTCTAAAGAATGTGATGGTGAGGAATTTTGAAATCAAAAAGACATACAAAAATATTAGAAATAATTAATTCAACAGAAATTGAAACACAAGAGGAATTAGCAGAGGCATTAAAGAAAGAAGGATTTGAAGTAACTCAGGCTACGGTTTCAAGAGACATTAAGAATCTTAAATTGATTAAAATGCAGTCTGCTAATGGAAAATCAAAATATGCAGTATCTACAAGGGAACAGAAGAATATTATAGACAGACTTAGCAATATTTTAGCTAATACGGTTTTATCTGTAGAAAATGTAGATAAAATGGTTGTTATAAAGACTATAACAGGATCAGCACCAATAACAGCAGAAGCTATAGATAATTTAGAAAGTGCTGATATTGCAGGAACAGTAGCAGGTGATAATACTATTTTTATTTTAGTGAGAACAATTGAAAGTGCTGAACTTTTAGTATCTAAGATAAGAAAGAGAATGTCGTCATAAAGTTAAGGATGGGATAAGATGTTAATTCAATTAAATATTAAAAATTTTGCGTTAATAGAAGAAATGACAATAAACTTTAAAGAAGGATTTAATATACTGTCAGGAGAAACGGGTGCAGGAAAATCAATTATGATTGATGCAATAGATTTCGTTTTAGGTGGGAAGTTTTCAAAAAGCTTAATAAGAACAGGAGAAGATAGAACTTATGTTGAAGCTTTATTTACTCTTGATGGATCACAAGTATGCCAGATATTAGATGAACTTGATATTGAATATGATGATGTGCTTATAATAAGCAGGGAATCACATCAAAGCGGAAAAAATCTAATTAAAATTAACGGAAAAAGTTTAATTACCTCTCAATTAAAAAGAGTTAGAGCAAAGCTTTTAGATATTCATGGACAGCACCAAAATCAAGATTTACTTCTTAGAAGCAGCCACATATTATATTTAGATGGTTTTATAGATAAGGAAATTATAGAACCTTTAGAAAAATATAATAATTTTAGACAACAGCTTCTTGGAGTACGAGAAGATTTAAATAGAATTACAGGTAATCAAGATAGGGAAAAATTAATTGATTATTTGAAGTTTCAAATTGAAGATATTGAAAAAGCTAAACTTAAAGAAAATGAAGAGGATGATTTAAGAGAAGAATATAACATTTTAGCAAATGCAGAAAAAATTAATAGTGCAATGGTTACTTCCTATAAATTATTAAGTGGACAGGAAGAATTTAGCGTTGTTGATTCATTATCAAAAGTAATTTCAGAGTTATCTTCAGTAGAAAATCATTTTGAAAAAATCAAAAAAACTAAAGAATCTATTGAAGAAGCATTTTATACAATTGAAGAATGCAGCCGTGAAGTTAGAGATATGGCTGAAGATATAGTTTTTGATAATGATGCTTTAGAAAGTATAAATGCAAGAATTTATGAAATAAATCAATATAAAAAGAAATATGGACCTACAATAAAGGATATATTAGATTACCTTGATAAGATAAGAAAAGAATATGATGAAATTATAAATTCAGAAAAAATAATTGAAGAATTAAAAGAAAAAGAAAGAAAAATTTTAAAAGAAATGGAGAATATTTCATCTGTACTTCATGAATTGAGAGTAAATAAAAGTAATGCTTTAGAAGAAAAGATTCTTAAAGAATTAGCATTTGTAGGCCTTGAAAAATCAAGAATGAAAATAAGTGTTGAAAGAGCAAATGACTTTAATGATAGAGGCTTTGATGATGTATGTTTCTTAATTTCTACAAATCCTGGAGAACCATTAATGCCTCTTGAAAAAGTATTATCTGGTGGTGAACTTTCAAGAATAATGCTTGCATTAAAATGTGTTTTTGCAGAAAAAGACGAAATTCCAACGCTTATTTTTGATGAAATTGATACTGGAATAAGTGGTGCAGTAGCTCAAAGAGTAGGCGAGAAAATGTACCAGCTATCATGTACACATCAAGTATTATGTATTACTCATTTGCCACAAATTGCAATTTTATCAGATAATCATTATTTTGTAAGCAAAAAAGTAATAGATAACAAGACTTTTACAAGAATAAAAGTTCTTAATATAGAAGAAAAAGAACTTGAAATATGTAAAATGTTAAGTGGTGATGATGTTACAGAAGCTACATTGAATAGTGTAAAAGAAATGATAAAATTAAGCGAAATAAAGAAGAAAGAAATTAGAAATTAACATACATATGCTTATAAAAATTGGTAAAAATAAAATCATGGATTATCGTGATTTTATTTTTTTTGTATTTTATAGGAAATATATTTGCAGGAAGTATATGTATAAATTTTGGAGATATCAAAAATACAAATACTTCATAATTTTTCATGGGAATTTATCAAAGGAATATAAAGAAATTAATTTATGCTTTATAAAAAAAATAGTATGAAGTAAATTTTTTGTCTGTAATAACATTGTTCTAATAGGATAATAGTTTTGTATTGTGGGAAAATTAAAATTAAGAAGTGAAGGAGGAGAGAAATATGAAGAAAAAAATTTTTTGTTTTATTAGTCTGCTTATGACTCCAATCCTAATTCTAATTTTAATGACAGTAGTTAATATTATTAAATTACCACAAAAAATTTATATGAAAGACAATGAAACAGTTCCTTCAATAGCTCCGCTTGGAAATACAATAAGTAGAGTTGATCAGATATCCAATAGATATCAGATAAAGTTTTTAGGCATGATTCCATTGAAAAGTGTTGAAGTAGAAAAAGTAAATGATATAGAATTATATCCTGGTGGTATTCCTATAGGTGTAAGAGTTAATAGTGAAGGTGTTTTAGTTGTCGGATATTCAGATATAGAAATAAATAAAGAAAGAGAGGAAAGTCCTGGGAAGGCTGGAGGGTTAGAAATTGGAGATGTTATATTAAAAGTAAATGGCATAGAAATGCATAATTCTAAAGATTTATCGAAAGCAATAAAACAAAGTGAAAATGAAAACGTAAAGATAGAAATATTAAGACATGGAGAACTTATTACAAAAACAGTTAATCTAAAAAAAGAAAATAATAAAGATTATAAAATAGGTTTATGGATTAGAGATTCTACAGCAGGTGTAGGAACCATGACATTTTATGATGCTAAAACAAAGAAATTTGGCGCATTAGGACACCCAATTACTGATTGTGATACTAATGAACCATTCCTTGTGAAAAATGGTGATGTTATAGAATCCAACATAATTAGTATAAGAAAAGGTGAAAAGGGTTTACCAGGTGAATTAAAAGGAATATTTATAAATGAAAATAATCCTAATGGTTCAATAAATAAGAATACTCAGAGTGGCATATTTGGTGAAATGAACAATGAAAATTTTTTGAAAAATGTTCAAAAACCTATGAAAGTAGGGTTTAGAGATGAAATTAAATTAGGGAAAGCTTCAATAATTACCACTATAGATGAGAATGGACCACAGGAATATGATATAGAAATTGAAAAAGTATTAAATCAGATAAATGCAAATTCCAAAAGTATGATGATAAGAGTAACTGATTCTAGATTATTAGAGAAAACAGGAGGCATAGTTCAAGGAATGAGTGGAAGTCCAATAATACAAAATGATAAAATTATAGGAGCTGTTACACATGTTCTTGTAAATAAACCAGATACAGGTTATGGTATTTATATAGAATGGATGCTGCAAGATGCTGGAATAATTAAATAAAAAATAAGAGTTGATTTAAAGTAAAATAAATGAAAATCTTTGAATCAACTCTTATTTTTAACAAAAAAAGTGATTATTTATTTGAAGAAAAGACAAGAAAATAATATAATATACTATATAAGAATGTGCAAGCAAGTGAATAGTTGGGTTTATCAACAAAATAATATAAAGTATTTTTTATAACCTATTTACTTATATCAAAAAAAAGTGTATAATTTACAAATAGTGGAAGATAAATGTTTTTTCTTTATATTTTAAGAAATAAAGCTATAATTTAATCACATATGGTAGATATATAAGTAGTCATACATACCCTTCAATAAAAGATGAAATATTATAATTAATCAAAAATTGAAAGGCTACAGTAGTGGTATTGTTGATAGGGGAAGTCATATAAAAAGTGCATTAATAGATAAAGGAGAGAAAAAAATGGAAGATTCAAAAATTTCAGTATTAATTGCTGACGATAATAAGGAATTCTGCAGTATCTTGAATGATTATTTATTAAATCAAAAAGATATAATTGTAACAGGAATTGCAAAAGATGGAAGAGAAGCTTTGGATTTAATAGTAGAAAGAAAGCCAGATTTAGTTATTCTTGATATTATAATGCCACATCTTGATGGATTAGGTGTTCTAGAAAAATTAAATACTATGGAATTAGAGAAAACTCCAAGAATAATAATTTTATCAGCAGTTGGTCAAGATAAGATTACTCAACAAGCTATTACATTAGGGGCTGATTATTACACAGTAAAACCATTTGACATGGAAGTATTTACAAAAAGAATAAGAGAAATGTTTAATAGCACACCAGCCGCTGCAGCAGAAAACTCTGCACAAACTAATAGAGTATCTTATCCTACAGCTTCTTCATATATACTTAATTCAGAACCTAAATCAAAAGCACCAGTAGATTTAGAAACAGAAATTACAAACATAATACATGAAATAGGTGTACCAGCTCATATTAAAGGATATATGTACTTAAGAGAAGCTATTACAATGGTAGTAAATGACATGGAATTATTAAGTGCTGTAACAAAGGAATTATATCCTTCAATAGCTAAAAAGTATAATACAACAGCTTCAAGAGTTGAAAGAGCAATCAGACATGCAATTGAAGTAGCTTGGGGCAGAGGACAAATAGAAGCTATAAATAAGCTATTTGGCTACACTGTTCATAACGATAAGGGTAAACCTACTAATAGTGAATTTATCGCTATAATTGCTGATAAATTAAGACTAAAAAATAAAGTATC
>JBJEJM010000080.1:0-5607 GCA_051878075.1 Clostridium sp.
TGCCTTTATTGGCTAACATCAATGGCATAACAATCCCTCCTATACTAATACAATATTGATTTTAATGTTCAATTAATATTGATTATCATATTCTGATATTATGATAGCACAAGCATCCTATAAATGCAAATAAATATAACTATTCTATATATTGTCTATACATCCATTTATGCTTCTAGAACTATATATTATTAATTACTCCTATATATTAATTTAAAGATATATTGGTAAAATATGATATAATTTAAATTGGTATATTTCCATTTTTAGGAGGCCTGACTATGGCAATAGAAATAGATGCTAAAATACTTCTTTCCAGAAATAAAAAACCCTCAGGATGGTTTGGAACTAATTATCTATTTAACATATATAGAGGATGTGAGCATCATTGTATATATTGTGATTCAAGAAGTTTATGTTATAGAATAGAAAATTTCGATGAACTTATAGTTAAGAAAAATGCTGTAACACTCCTTGCCAAAGAATTAAAAGCAAAAAGAAAAAAAGGTACTATAGGTACTGGCTCCATGAGTGATCCATATACTAAATCTGAAAAGAAATATATGCTGACACGAAGATGCCTTGAAGTTATTGCAAAGTATAACTATCCTGTACATATAACTACAAAAAGTAATCTTATACTTCGTGATATTGATATACTTCAGGAAATTAACAAAATCTATACATCAGTAGCTATTACAATCACAACTTCTGATGATAATCTTTCTTCTATAATAGAACCTTCTGCTCCATCATCTTCTGACCGTTTCAAGGCACTTGGTATTTTGTCAAGTATTGGCATATGCACAAGCATAACAATGATGCCAATACTGCCTTTTATAGAGGATAATGAAAAAAATATTTTAGATATTGTAAATAAAGCACAATATTATGGTGTAAAGCATATAGTCCCATATCTTGGAATGTCACTTCGTGATAGACAGAGAGCTTATTATTATAAATCCTTAGATAAAAACTTCCCTGGAATAAGAGAAAAATATGAAAAGAGATTTGGTGACAGATACAATTGCAGCTGTACTAATGTCAAGAAATTAAGATATATACTGTCAGAGGCATGTTCGAAATATGGTATTTCTTTAAAAATGCCTATCTATGAAGAAAAAATTTCTGCGGTACAATTAAGTATGCTTGATAAAAATCAAAAATATTAGTCACCTTTAAAACAATAATATAATTCATATATAAAAATTCCTGTCAGTTTCCTAAATTATATCGCTTAAAAAACCACAGGAATTTTTGCATTGATTTTAAAATCAAATACATTGATTATTTATTTTTTATATGATTATTTAATTATTATATTTATTCATAAATTAATCTATGTTTAATATAACTTTCAAAGTGAACTAAGTTCACTTTTAATTTATGTAATACTCCTTGAATAATATATATTTAATCTTCACATTTAATTCTATGAAGTGTAAATTCAAATCTTGCTTTATCATGTATATTTTTATCTACATAAATATCTTCACCTAAATTCTTCATTATCTCTTTAGCAAGTGACAGCCCAAGACCTGATCCACCTCCATTATGAGCTTTATCTCCTTTATAAAATCTTTCAAAAACAAATTCAATATCTTCATCAGGTATAGGCTCTCCATTATTTTCTACACTTACAGTTATAATATTATCATCCCATGAAGCATCTACTTTTACATAACCATCTTTTCTTGTAAATTTGAATCCGTTATCTATTAATATGAAAAGAACCTGCAGAATTCTATTTTCATTGCTATAAAAATCAGGTATATTTATAGCATTTTCAGTCAATATGAATTCGGCATTAGTTGCCTCTGAAAAAACTTCAAAGTATTCTCCTATTTCATTCATTAACTTTCTTCCATTTATCTTTTTTTTAGAAATTGCCATTTCTCCTGACTGAAGCCTTGAAAGTTCCAACATATCATTAATCAGTTTCTGCAGTCTTTTTGCTTCTTTTAAAATTATTAAATAATACTTTTTCTGCTTGCCTTCATCAAACTTAATATCATCGCATAGTGTTTCTGATATGGCTCTTATAGATGATATAGGGGTTCTTAATTCATGAGATACATTAGCAATATAATCTCTTCGTGTCTGTTCAAGAAGACGCGCACTCTTTTCATTTTCAGATAGCCTTTCTGCCAGAGTATTAAGTGAATCTGATAATACTCCTATTTCACCATATCCACCAGTTTCTGCACGTACAGAAAAATTACCAGATGCCATATAATTAGAAACATTAATCATTTCACTTAATGGTCTTATTAATTTTCTTGTAGAATAATAAATAAGGCAGGTTATTATTATTGTAGAAAACAAACTTACAGAAAAGAAAACTGAATAAAAGCTATTTAGTACTACAGAGAAATCACTGGCAAGCTTTACTGTAAAAACAACTCCTTCAATTTTATCATTATTTGTTATTGGAATACCTATTATTATAGACCTTCCTACAATATGATTTAGTCTCTTTATTGTTTTAACTTTCTCTCCATTTAATACACGTTCAATATAAGGAAAAAGATCCTGCTTAATTTCTTCATCAGAAAAATACATGTATTTCTTTTTGTTTCCATCAACTATTTCTATTTCATTTTTATTTAAATCATATGCTTTTACTATAAGTCTGCCTTCATTATTAATTACTATAGTTCCATTATTTATTTTAATTTCCTGTGTTACTTCTTCCATTATTGGAACTAGATAATCCATATGTTCACGCAAAAACCATTCCTTTATTATAAAGAAACCTCCAATCTGCCCCATTGTAAATACAGATAATAGTATTGTGCTTATAGTAATCATAAGTTTTTTTAAAATACTCTGATTCATCATAATACCTCGAATTTATATCCTATTCCATAAACAGACTTTATTGACCATTTTCCATTTTCCTCTGGAATCTTTTTCCTTATTCTTTTTATCTGAGTATCAACTACTCTTGTATCTCCGAAATAATCATATCCCCATACTTTATTTAAAATTTCTTCCCTGCTTACAACCATTCCTTTATTAGAAGCTAAAAAATATAGTATCTGACATTCTTTGGGTGTTATATTAAGTTTTTCCTCATATAAAGTAACTTCATATTTATCCAGGTCTATTTTTAAATTACTTATAGATATCAGCTTTCTATTATTAATTTCATTTCCATTCCTGACTCTTCTGAATATAGTTTTCACTCTTGCAACTACTTCTCTGGGTGAAAACGGCTTTACAATATAATCGTCAGCTCCTAATTCAAGCCCGATTATCTTATCTATTTCTTCTCCTCTTGCAGTTAACATTATTATTGGAACATTGCTTGTTTCTCTTATTTTTCTGCATACATCTATTCCAAAAATTTTAGGCATCATCAAGTCTAGTATTACTAAATCTGGTTTATCCTCTTCAAATTTATTCAGTGCCTCTTTTCCATCAAAAGCTGAAATGTATATCATTCCTTCATTTTTTAAATACATGCCAATTGTTTCATGTACTGCTTCATTATCATCACAAATTAGAATCTTCCACAATTTATCCATAATTCTCCTCAGATTTTCATATAAATTAATTTTAATTGTAATATATTTTTTTCTATATTAATTTATAGTCCATAAAAATTTTCATTAAAAGTTAATTCAATATTTCGTCATGAAAGTTAAGAGCTGCTACTCAATGTAACAACTCTTTTTAAGATTTATTATATTATACAATACTATTAATCCATTTAAATAATTCCTCTAAATCATAATCTCCGCCATGCCCCTGGCCCCAAGGAATAGAAAAATCAACATCGGCTCCATTGCTCTGTAATGTCAACGCTAAAATTACAGGTGTAGAAATTGCTGTATCACTATCTTTAATACCATGTCTTATACGCCAATACTTGGCCATATCTGTTCCTTCAAGTCCAATGTAATTCATAGGATTCATCATTTTTATCACATTCTCATCAGCCATACTTCCTCCAGAAACATCCTTATCTAAGCTGAATTGAGTGAAGTGCTGATTATCTATTGATGCAGTTCCAAAAAGATTATTTTCAGCATTTGCATTAGTTAAATCTACATTGTCAAATGCTGGAGCTGCTTTTGATCTTGACAGGTATGTAACATATCCATCGAAATCAACATCTTCAACTTTTCCATTATTTAATGTTGCCCATGTAATATCTGATATATCTTTACCAGAATCTATTGCAGTCTGCACAGATTTAATAATATATGATTTTACATAATCCTTAAATGTACCATTTCCATTTTCATCAAGCATTAATAAATTACCATCTTCATCCTTTAATTTTAAGCTGTTTATGTATGCAGGAAATGCTGCTTTTAATTCATCTGAATACTGCCTCTGTTCTTCTGTTTGTGTAAGTTTCTGTTTTTCTCTTTTTATCTGACCGTCAACTTTTGTAAAATTCATTTTTTCATATTCATTTAATCCATTAAATAACCATTCATATCCCATATCAGCATTTTCAAGATTTGTTATAGGACAATATGAAGAAACTGCATATACAGCATCTGATGCTTGTGCTGCACCTAGTTCTTCCAGGTATGGTTCATAATCTGAGTTATTACCAGTTGCACCAAGCAATGCAGACATAGCTCCTCCAGCACTTGTTCCATTAGAAATTATTTTTTCTGCTGTTCCTGGCATTATATCATCATTATAGTGAAGATATCTTACTGCTGCTTTTAAATCTACTATTCCAGCTGGTGCTTTACCAGTGTATGTTCCATTTTCAGATTCATTTGTACGTCCCCTTGCTCCAGGAGATGCTACTATATACCCCTTAGATAATGCCAAAAGTAATGAATTAGGACTTGATTTTTCTTTTTCTCCATTGCTTGTCATTCCCATTCTAGAAGCTTCTCCATCAATCTTTCCTTCCATTGATGGCTTTCCTGGTTCAGCAGGCATATATCCTCCTACATTATTAGGAAAAAATATTGGTGCTGTTTCAGCTGTGAAATCACCAATTGATTCTCCATTAAAATATTCTTCAGGAATGTAAATATTCATAGACTGATATTGTATATCTACTGGATTTTCTACATAAACTATATTTTCATATGCACGAAAGGTTACATCCCTTCCATCAATATTGAATGTCTGAACAGTATAATCATCTTCCTTAAAAGCTAAAGATGAATTCTTATCTACTGATACTTGATTTTTGTCACAGCCTTTATCTGTAGAATTTGTATCAGCACTGCATCCTGCTAATGTAAATACTGTAAGTGATACTGATAATATTCTTGCTATCATTTTAAATTTCATTGACTTTCTCCCTTTCATCCTTGTTTTTTAAATTATTAAATTTATTAAATATATTTCCGTGTCTTTATTTTAATCAAAAAAACTTAGAAGATTGTGGCATAAATGTGTCAACAACAGTTTTTTAATTACTGTTAACTGAAACATATGATAAAATATAATTACAATAATATATCAAAAAAGGAGATTATTATGAATATATATAAAGTTACTGCAATAAGAGAACAGGATTTTGGCTGTGAAGAACCACCTGTTAACGTGGAATATTCTGTTGATGTTATATTATCAGATACTGAAACTAATAAAAAGATTACTATAAGCGTCCCTGATGCAAAG
>JBJEJM010000081.1:0-5550 GCA_051878075.1 Clostridium sp.
CAAATGTGAACTAAGTTCACATTTGAAATTTTTCCTGCATAATAATATTTTATATAAACTTATATTTTTCATCACCAAAATGCTCTAATGATTAAAGAGCTTCTGCTAATCTTTCATTGCCTCTATTTATATTATTTTTATTTCTTATTCTATTCATTGCCCATATGAAACATATTATATGTACTATAATCGTTATAACCCATGTTACTGGATATGATAAATATACTACCTGTATTGTGTGAAATCTTTCAATTTGAAATATAGTTTCCAGCCATACAATTCTTAATACACATGCACCAATAAGTGATACAATCATAGGCATAACTGAATATCCTATTCCTCTTAATGCTCCAACCATAACATCCATTATTCCACAAAGAGCATATGTACGAGATACAATACCAAATCTAATCATTCCTTCTTGTATAACATCTTCACTTGATGAATAAATTTCAAGTAGAGTATGTCCAAAAAATACAACTAAATTTCCTAAAACTACTCCTACTAAAATTACACAAAATTGACCATTCAATAAAATTTTATTAATCCTTTTATAATTACCTGCTCCGAAATTCTGACTGGTAAATGAAATTGTTGACTGATAAAATGAATTCATTGCAAAATATACAAACTGCTCAATATTTGCTGCTGCTGAATTACCTGCCATTACAGTAGCTCCAAATGAATTAATTGATGATTGAATTAACACATTTGAAATTGAAAATAGAATTCCTTGAAAGCCAGCTGGAAGTCCAATTTTCAGTATATCAACAAATATCTCTTTATCTATATGAAGTCTATGAATATCAAGATGTATTCCACTTCCTTCATGCCTCAAGCATCTTACAACTAAGAAAGCTGATATATATTGAGAAATAACTGTAGCAATTGCAACACCTGCAACATCCATCTTAAACAATATAACAAGAATTAAATTCAATACTATATTTACTACTCCAGATAAAGTTAAATAATATAATGGTCTTCTGGTATCACCGACTGCTCTCAAAATTGAACTTCCAAAGTTATACACCATCATTCCAATCATTCCCAAAAAGTATATCCTAAGATATATAGTTGCAAGATCAATAACTTCCTCTGGTGTCTGCATCCATATTAAAATTCTTCTTGCTCCTGCTACCCCCAATATTACTAATAATACTCCGCTTAATAAGCTAAGTGCCATTGATGTATGTACTGCTTTTACTAATTTTTCTTTATTTTTTCCACCAAAATATCTGGCAACTAGAACATTACTTCCAATTGATAATCCTACAAATAAATTAGTTAAAAGCCCTATTATCGATGCATTTGATCCAACTGCTGCCAATGAATTATCACCTGCAAAATTACCTACTACAATAGTATCTGCTGCATTAAATAATAATTGAAGCATACTTGAAAACATAAGTGGAATTGTGAATATAAGCATTTTTTTTAGAATTGGACCATTGCACATATCTATTGTATAGTCCTTTTTTTGTGTCTTAACCATTTTATATTCTCCTTCATTTATTTTTCGCTGTATAGTTATTTATTCCATAATATATCATAATATACATTTAAGAATTATTCTACCTTACACTTATAAATATCTTTATAATTATTTAAATGCAGGATTTCTTTCAAAAGTGAACTAAGTTCACTTTTGAATCAATGTTTTAATCCATTTTTAAATAAATATTCTCTGTCTTATAAAATACAATCTCATTTAACTAGCTAAATAAAAATTAAAGATAATATAAAATAGCTGGAAATATACTCTTCAAGATATTTTATATTATCTTTAATATTATTTTTTAAAATTAACTTTTAAATTTCCACATTTGCAATAAGCATTAATTATATTTGCTGCTGAAGTATCTGCTTTTTCAGTTCCTTCGCCATATTCCCTTCCATCTACATTAAGATCACCTAATTCTGCATCAAATTTATAAGAATAATCTTTTTCTAAAAGTGATGTATTAAGATTTACATCTCCGTGTTCAGAATCAATTTCATTTTTTCCTCTTAATTCACCATTAATATTAATTTCTCCACAATTATCTATAATATTTAATCCATTAGAAATTATGTTATCACATTTTATATCACCACAGTTATTATTAATGTTACTATTTCCACAATTTATATTATGAAGATTTATATCACCAGATTTCAATGTAGATGTTAAATCACCCATTTTTACATTCTCAGCTTCAATTGAACCATATTCAGAATTTACAATAAATTTATCTCCATCTATATTACTAAATTTCATATCTCCACTATTGCAGGAAACATTAATATTATTAGAATTTATATTGTCCATTGAAATGTCGCCAAAACTATTAGTAATATCTGCATTAGTAAAACTCATATCTTTTAAGCTCATATTACCTGCTTTTAATTGTGATTTCATTTCAGAAAGAATACAATCTTCTGGAATATAGATTTTTATTTTTGCATCATCGTCAATAAAAGTTATATCAAAAGAGACATCATTCTTACGTTTTCCATTTATATATAACACATCATCTGAAACATTATATGATATTTCTTCAAACAATTTATTATATTTAGTTTCTATTTCAAATTCTTCCCCTTTTTCTATTTCAATATCTGCGCTATCTACATCAATATTTATATTTTTAAAACTAGCTACTGTTTTTCTTTCATTTATCATATCTTTTTTATCTGGAATATTAAAATTAAACCCATTGAAGTTTCCATAAATTGCTTTAAAGCCTCCAAAACAGCATCCTGTTACTAAAAGAACAATGCCTAATACAATACAGTATACTGCTGTCTTTATTACCTTTTTCTCTAACATCATAAAGCCCCTTTACATTTTATTTTTTCTATTAAACTTATATATTAAATGCATGCATATATTATGTATATATGAATATACTCTGGGTAATATCTTTTTAATTGCATATGCCAAAAGTATACTTAATCCAATTATTATTAATCCAGCTCCAATATAAAATATTGCTGTTGCAGGACCCTTCAAAATAACAGCTGCTCCTCCTATGCATACTGTTACTCCTGCAGCAAAAAAAGCAAATATTACTGCTGCAAATGATATTAATATTGCTCCAATTACCATTATAGCTGCAAATAATAATACTATTGCTGCTATTGCAAATGGAATTCCAATTGGTGCTGCAAGTATTGCAAGTATAATAAAAATAGCAGTAAATCCCTTTTCATGGCTCTGTTTAGTATTATCAAAAGCATATTCTGCAAGTAACTGTGATGCTACGGATGAAGGTGAACCTAATTCTTTTATTACTTCTTCTTCACTTTTTTCTGAATCCTCAAAATACTCTTTATAATATAATAAAATATTATCTATTTCATCCTTAGGAAGTTTTCTTAATTTTTTCTTTAATTCTGATAAAAAACGTTCCTGATTCATAAATCTTTTCCTCCATATAAAACTTTATCAATATTTTCTTTATATAACGTCCATTCTTTTAAATATTCTTCAAATTGTTTTTTCCCTTTATCGGTTATTCTATAATATCTTCTGTTTCTACCTTGATAAGGTTTATCATAAGTTGTGAGATATTCTTCCTTCTGTAATCTTCTCAAAACTGGATATAGCGTGGATTCCGAAATACTCATTACCTGTCTTACATTCTGGGTTAGAATATATCCATAAGTGTCCTCTCTTGAAAGTACTGCTAGAACACATGCATCCAGCAGAGAAGAACCTAGCTGAAATGCCATATCTTTTCTCCTTCCATAAATTGTTATTGCTTATATAATACTATACGCCATATAATATTATATTTCAATATTTTCCCATATAGTTAAGTTTTAATTAAGATTTAATCTTATCCGTAAGCATGAAAATATAAGCATCATCCTGAGTAAATGCACATACTCTCATAAGACCATGTAGTACACCTGAAAGTTCATACCTAATGATGCTTTATCAGCAAATACAACTCCATAAACTCTCTGAAGCATTTTATTCTTTTCATTTCCTCTCCAGTATGCACCTGCTACACTTGGGAGCTTAAATGCCTTTGCATATTTTGTTGCTGGTACATGAAGACCTCTCCATAAATCAATAAAATCTCCCTGCTTATGAAGACAGATTTTCTCATCTTACTAAATGTAAGAAACTTATAAAATATATATTTAAAATTTATACATATAATCAAAACATCTATTTTAATATAGAATATAATTATTACATCCATAATATGATATAATAACAACTAACAAATAATAGAAATTCATCCTTATTGTTTTTAATACAAGCAAATAAAATAATTTTAAAACTCTATTGGAGGTAATTAAGATGATTTTATATTTCACAGGAACAGGAAATAGTAAATTTGCCGCTGATGTCATTTCAGAACATACTGGCGATATCTGCGTTTCACTCAACAATGTATTGAAAAATAATACACCTGCCACATTTCAATCAGAACTTCCTTTTGTAATTGTAGCACCCATATATGCATGGCGATTTCCAATAATCATTGAAGAATTGATTAAAAAAGCTGAATTTATTGGAAGTACGCAACTGTACTTTATTGCCACAATGGCCTCAGAATCAGGTAATTGCAATAATTATTGTAAAAAATTATGTGAAATGAAAGGTATGGAATTCAAAGGTTTTTATGGAGTACCTATGCCAAGTAACTATGTTATCTTAGATATAATGCCAAAAGAGGCGGAAGTGCATGAAATTCTTAATAATGCAGTTCCAGTTTTAAAAGATGTGGCAGATAAAATTCTCCATGAAGCCAATATAAAAAAAACAGATAATACATCTTTATCTTGGATCAAATCAGGTATTGTTAATAGTTTATTTAATCGTTTCATGGTTAACAGTAAAAATTTTATTGTATCAGATAAATGTATCTTATGTGGCAAATGTAAAGACTTCTGTTCTGTAAATAATATAGAAATAATAAATGGAAAGCCATCTTTTGGTGATAAGTGTATAAATTGTTGTTCATGCATTCAAAGATGCCCAACATCAGCTATTAATGTAAAAGGAAAAACTGAAACTCATGGCAGATATGTTTGTCCTGAGTATAGAAAAGAAGATTTCAATTAATATATATTATGTATTTCACTAGATAATAAATTAATTGAAATTACTAATTATGCATATAAAAAATATTTTATAATTCCTATATATTAAAAAAGAGCTAAACTACTAATATATTTAGTACTTTAGCCCCTTAAATAGAAATCATACTTAATATCTTATTTATATACTGCAGACCTTAAATATCCATATTCCTTACTTCTTCTTCAACTGTTTCTATAAATTTATTAATATCTACAGCTCCTTCATCCCCATTCTTTCTACTTCTAAGTGAAATGTTCTTTTCAGTTTGTTCTTTTTCACCTATAATAACAATGTAAGGAACCCTTTCATTTCTTGCTTCTCTAATTTTATATCCAATTTTTTCACTTCTATCATCAAGTTCAACTCTAATTCCACTTTCATTTAATTTCTTTCTTACAGACTGTGCATAGTCATTAAATTTGTCTGATATAGGAAGTATCTTAACCTGAACTGGAGCAAGCCATGTA
>JBJEJM010000082.1:0-3496 GCA_051878075.1 Clostridium sp.
TTTTGAACAAGTACTTGTAAATCAGTAACTAAAGTTTTAGGATTACAAGAAACATATATTATTTCTGGTGCATTAAACTTGATTACATAATCAAGTGCTTTTGGATGCACTCCGCTTCTTGGTGGATCTAAAATTATTATATCTGGCTTATCTTTAACTGTCTTTATGATTTCTGCAACATCTCCTGCTAAGAATTCACAGTTATCTAATCCATTAAGCTTAGCATTTTCTTTTGCTGCTTCAACAGCTTCCTCTATAAGCTCTATTCCTACAACCTTCTTAGCCTTTGGTGCTACTATCTGACCTATTGTACCTGTTCCACAGTAAAGATCGAATACAACCTTATTTTCACTATCTCCCATGAAATCTCTAACCATTGAGTAAAGCTGTTCTGCTCCCTTTGTGTTAGTCTGGAAGAATGAAAATGGTGATATATTAAATTCTAATCCTAAAAGCTCTTCCCTTATATAGTCCTTACCATAAAGAACATTAACTTTTTCAGGTATTACAGCATCTGATTTTGAATCATTTTCTGTATGTATTACTGAAACTAATCTTCCTTCATAGCTTTGGTTTCTTAATAATTTTACATAATCACTTAAATCAAAGTCTATTTGAGTTGTAGTAACAAGATTAACTAAAAGTTCACCAGTGTTTTTAGCTTTTCTGATTACTAAGTGTCTTAAGTAACCTTCTGCTTTCATTATTCTATAATAAGGTAAATTTTGTTCTCTAAAATATTCTACAGTTAATTTTATTATTTTTCTGTAATCTTCATCTACAAGTTTACAGTTATCTACTGTAACTATTCCAAATGATTTTCCTCTCATGTGCATTCCTACACCAAGTGGAGCTCCTTTTTCTTCATCACCAAATGTAAATTCCATCTTATTTCTATATTCAAATTGTGTTGGGCTTCCTTGAATTCCTAAGAATTCTCCTGTTGGAACTCCTGCATCATCAAATAATTCCTTAACTTCTGCACTTAAAAATTCTAACTGCTTTTCATATGGCAGACTTTGTGATGAACATCCTCCACATACTCCAAAATGAGGACATGGAGCATCTATTTCATATTCTGCTCTTTCATCTACTGAAAGCAGCTTAAGTTCTGCATACTCTTCTCTCTTCTTTTTAACTCTTCCTGTTATAGTCTGGCCTGGAAATGCATTTTTAACATATATTATCTTATCTTCTGCATGACCTATACCTGTTGATGGGAATTGTAATTTTTCTATTTTAACCTGTAAATCGCTTCCTCTTTTCATTACCTACTCCTATAATAATTATTTTTTATCCATAGTTTTTTAACTATCTATAATCAGAACAACAGATTGGTAATACATAAATTTAATTTATGTACTACCAATCTGCTCATTAATCTTATTGTATATAATTTTATAGATTTAATATTCTCTTTGCAATAGTATTTTTTAACTTTGTTCCTTCCATTATCTGTACGTATAAACAGTTAACTATAAAGTACATACATAGAATAACACTTACTACCACACCAGTATCTCTTACAAACTGATAGCCAAATATATGCATTACTAAATCAGCTATTAATACTATAAGTGATGAGCATGCAAGAACTATTGCCTGATCTAATAAATTAGCAAAAACAGATTTGCCAAAAGGCGCTTTCTTTGTTTTGCTTGATTCATTTCCTTCAATTAAATCTTGAAGTTCATTTTTTTCGTTTGAAGTATGTACAGTATTCTCTAATTTTTCTTCTGTTGTAGTTTCATTTTCTTTTAAATTGTCTTTTTCCAAAAAAATTTCCCCCTTACTACCTATTCCATACTCATTTCTGCATCTGCGAATTTATATTTCTTAGTAGATAATTTATAAAAAATACAATCATTTGAGGCTAATATTTCTTCATTAAGCCCATCAATTGTGTTATTTATCCTTACTTCAGTTTCCCCATTGCTCAATCTTTCTAATAACTCTTTATTTATAGATGAATAATCTCTGTTAGCTTCTCCTGTAAATGCTTCTATATATTTTGCAAATGATGTCTTTCCTAAATCAAAGTCCTTATTTTTTACTGCACTTTCAGCATCAAATTTTAATGTAAGCTTTAAGCATATTACACCTTCTTCAAGATTTTCACCATAAATCTTTAATCCATAATACATGCTTTCCATTTTATTATTTTCAGGATTTTCGTTATCAAAATAAATTGATCTATCTGTTATTGTCTTATCATCTTCTTTTTTGATTACTTCATCACTAGTATACTTTACTCCAAGCTCTTCTGTTATATTTTTAATTTTTGGTAGATTATCTTCATATAATTTCTTAGTTTCATCTAATGTATAATCCTTAGCCCATTTACCTTCTAATTCTTCATTTGATTCACCTGAAACATTTGATGATTCCACAGATTTGGCTGTATCCGCATTATTTTCAGTTGAATTATTTCCACATCCTATAAGTGATGATGCTATGACCAGACTCATAACTATGCTCACTATTTTCTTAGACATTAACTTATCCTCCTCATTTATAGGCTTTATCTTCTTACTATCCATTCTTTTTACATTAAATTTATTCAGTATTATTAACATCTAAATCATAATATATGCTCTCAAGCACTGCATTTAAAATATTCAAAACATCAACATTTTATATAATATCATCTTCATATTACAGCTATGTGTCAATTTTAAAATCGTTTTAAAATTATTTTAATAATTCATTATTGTTTGATAGACATTAATCAAATTTAATGCAATTATTTTTATTATATATTTTTTTTACTTGCCTTGCAATTAATGAGGTTTAATGTACACTATTATGTTCTTAGGATATGAAAATTCACTAATCTAATAAATAATTCATTATCTATTATAACACCTTTATACATTTTTCCAAAATATTATAAGATATTATTAAACTGTTATACTTTCTTTTATCTTTTCAAACATCTTTTCTCCAATTCCATCAACATTCTTGATTTCTTCTACACTTTTGAAGCCACCAGTCTGTTCCCTATATTCGACTATACTTTTAGCTTTTGATTCTCCTATTCCATTAATACTCTTTAACTCTTCAATAGTTGCACTATTAATATTTATTATTTGTTTTGCATTTTCAGTAGAATCTGTTTTACTAGATATAGCATCCTCAGGTGCTTTTTCATTATTTTTATCTGCTATATAAATCATTTCATGGTCTTGAAGCTTTTTTGCCCTGTTTATAGAACTCAAATCAGCATTCTCTGTAACTCCTCCTGCTAGATTTATCAAATCATTTATTATTGAATTTTCATCAAGAGTATACACATCGGGATGTTTTACTTCTCCTTTTATTTCAACTATTATAGTTTTTTCTTTTATCTTTTCTGGTGATGATATATTTGGATTAGATTCTTTCGAGGAATTTTGAGAATTAAATTTATCTCCATAATTATTATCTACATTTTCATTACTTGTATTATCAGCACCAGCATCAACAAAAATACTTTCATCATTATTTTTATTAAGTT
>JBJEJM010000082.1:3596-24751 GCA_051878075.1 Clostridium sp.
GTATTATCAGCACCAGCATCAACAAAAATACTTTCATCATTATTTTTATTAAGTTCCTTAAATCCTGAAACATTGTATATAATAAAACTTGCTAACATAATAATTACCGCTATACTGATTAATCCTATTTTTTTATATTTAAAGAAATTCTCTTTCATTAATAATCTTTTCCTTTCATATAATTCTTTCACTAACTATCCTTGACATCTTAAATAAATTTTACACACATATATAATGAGATATAACTTTAAGTGGAATAATATCTATTTTTTTGGTAAAATATACTTTAGATAATAATTAAGATAGAAATGAAGATTGATATTTTATGGAGAGATTTATGAAAAATTATTTTAAAATTTTATGTACACTGTTAGTTTTTTTATGTCTACCTTTAACTGTACATGCTGATACATCAGTACCAGAAATTAATGCTCAAGGATGTGCACTAATAGATGCCTCAACTGGAACAGTAATTTATGGTAAAAATGAAAATTGTACTTTTGAACCTGCTTCTACAACAAAAGTAATGACTGCTCTTGTAGTTCTGGATAAGTGCAATCTAACTGATGAAGTTACTGTTTCACAAAATTTCACTGAAATAGATGGTACAGCAATAGGTCTATTGAATGGAGATGTTTTAACTGTTCACGATCTTCTATTAGGATTAATTTTAGAATCTGGTAATGACTGCGCAAATGCTCTTGCTTATCATGTTTCTGGAAGCATAGATGGTTTTGCTCAGCTTATGAACGAAAAAGCAAAAGAATTAGGTGCTGTTACTACAAGTTTTAGAAATCCAAGCGGGCTTCCTGATCCTGAACATCTTACAACACCTCATGACTTAGCTTTAATTTTACGAGAAGCAATTAAAAATCCAACTTTTGTTGATATCGCAACTACGCCTTATGCAACTATAACAATGATTAATAATCCAGAGAGATCTTTAGTTATTAACAATAAAAACTATATGATCAATAAAAATTCAAAATATTATTATCAATATGCACTCTGCGGCAAAAGTGGATATACAACTAAAGCCAATCATACATTTGTATCTTCTGCTGAAAAAGATGGACACACTTTGATTGCAGCTTTCTTAAATGCAACTGATAAAAACCAGAATTTCTTTGATATGCAGTCAGTATTCAATTATGGTTTCGATAATTTTTCTTTTGTAAAGCTATATGATAAGGGGCAGGAAGTAGCTGAGTATGATGTTACAAAGAAGTTAACAGTGCCCTTATTAGTTAACAGAACTATTGAGTATCCTGTGGAAAAAGGAAAAGAAAGTTCAATATCTTATGACTTAAAAGTGCAGGATAAAGATTTAAGCAAAACTTCTTTTAATGAAGGTGAAAATATATTAAATGGTACACTCTATGTAAATGATAAAGAAGTCGGGACTATTGATTTATATTCAGGAACTTCAAGAAAATATGAACCTATTCCTGCTGCTGATTCACTTATAAATACTCCTAAAGCACTTATATGTGCTATTGTTGGAGTTGCTGCAGTAATAATTGCAGTCTGTACGTTTATAATATTTAAACTTAAATTTGCTGTTCGTGGAAGACACTAAAACACATATCAATAAATGAAAAAATGTCTAAAATCACACAAATGATTTTAGACATTTTTTATTATGATATATTAAATTTTTATATATTAAGTTTCTCTATTAATTCTTTTATGTCCTGAGGAAGATCTGATTTAAGTGAAAGAATCTCTCCTGTTCTTGGTGATTTAAAATCAAGTGAATATGCATGAAGCGCCTGTCTGTTTATTAAATCCCCTTCTTCATCTCCATGACCATATAGTGAATCACCATATATAGGATGGCCTATACTACTTAAATGAACCCTTATCTGATGAGTTCTTCCTGTTTCAAGTGTACATTCAACAAGAGATGCATCTTTATATTCTTCTACTACTTTATAGTGAGTTATACTTCTCTGACCTCTTTCATCAACTACTCTCATTATTCCAAAATCAGTTCCTTCTGGTCTGTATATTGGAAGATCAATAGTTCCCTCTTTTTCTTCCAATATTCCATGAACAACTGCAAGATATTTTTTTGTAACTTTATTTTCACTCATTTCTTTAGAAAGCATTCCATGTGAAAATTGATTTTTAGCTATTATTATAAGCCCTGATGTATTCATATCAAGTCTTGAAACAAGTCTTACAATACAATTCTGTCCGCTTTCCTGGAAATAATTTATAACTCCATTTGCAAGAGTACCACTTTGATAACTCTTTGTAGGATGAACTACCATAAATGGCTTTTTATTAACAACAAGTATATCTTCATCTTCATATATTATTTCAATATCCATCTTTTCTGGTGTAATATCCTGACTTTCATCTTTTGCAAGGTCTATCTTTATTATTTCGCCATCATTTAATACACGATTCATTTTTACTGGAATATCATTAACAAATATTCTCCTGTCTATTGAGGCACTTCTTATGAGCCTTGTTGAAAGTCCCATCTCTCTTTTTAAATATTCTCTTATTTTAGTTCCTTCTTCTATATTGCTTACCTTTTTTTCTAGGATGCTCATTCTTCTTTCTCCTTATCTGTAGTGCTATTCTCCAAGCTTCTTATAATCTTTGCCTAGAATAATAATAACATCATAATCTCTATACTCAACCTTATCTTCTTTCTTTCCATTCTTTTTAATATCAAGATCTCCTTGTATTATTTTCAGCATATCTTTATCATTAGTTAATATCATAGATTTATCAGAAAGCTGTGTATTACCTGTATCAACTTTTGTATATCCAATATTATTCATTGTTGATTTCAGCTCAGCAGCCAATCCATTGATTTTTGTAGCATTTAATATCTTTATCTTTATATTTTCTCTATTTCCTTTTGACTTATCTGTATAATCCGAAGAAGATACCTTTGAAAATATATCTTTATTAGCATTTTTATCAAACACTAAAAATGACTGTCCATTAATCATTTGAGGTGTTCCAGCTGCTGTAGTCATATAAATATCATCCTTGCTTACAGTCATAAATTTAAATGCATACTTAATGATTGCAAATGGAGACATATTTGTTTCTACATTATTTCCTATTGCAGACATAATCTTAGGTGCCCTGAAAATAATAAATGGGCTCTTACATTTATCTATTATCTTGGAAATAAGCTTATGCTGATTTTGAATTCTATCTAAATCTCCATTAGCAAAACCGCTTCCATCATTATTTTTTCTCCATCTGAAAAATTCCTGTGCTTTCTGTCCATCCATCTTGACAGTTTCTCCTGCTTTGAAATTTATGTGAAGATTCTGCCCCTCATCATCATAAATCATATTCCTTTCGATTTCCATTGTTACTCCGCCTATAGCATCTACTATATCTATGAAAGCATTATAATCTACTTTTGCCATATAATTTATATTTACATTCAGTAATTTTTCTACTTCAGTTTTAATTCTGGAATATCCACCTATGGCGTAAGCTGCATTTATCTTCATATTATTCCCCTTATTATGAATAAGAGTATCTCTTGGAATCGATACAGTTACTATCTTATCTGTTCCTGGATTATAATTAATAAGCATTATGCTGTCTGTACGCTTTATCTCTTGGTTTTCTACCTGATTAGGATCGCCTATATCCATGCCAAGCAGAAGAATATTTACCGGCCTGCCGAATGATGGAGTAACAGCACTAGGCATAGATTTGCTTCCTACTTCCATCAAAGCTATAAATCCTGATAGTATTGAAAATACTACAAAAGTTAAAAAAAGTGATATTACTCCAAGTATTATTCTTTCTACTTTATTTACACCATCATTATACCTTCTAAATACTCTCAGTCTTCTTTCTTTTCTCCCCATTTTTCCACCTCTTAGTTATTTTCTCTTTTAAAAATAATTTAACTTAAAACATATATTCCAATGGAAATATAAGCAGAATTAATTATGCTTATTGACTGCATATTATAAATTAAAAAATTATTTAAAAAGGAAATAATTTCTGGCCTTCATCGTATTTTCATCTATTAATAAATCTTTGCTTAATAAAAACTGTATACTATGTGTAAGTCCTGAATAAACACCATTATCAAGATTTTCGAATGTTTTTGTTCTTATTTCTTCTAATCCTTCAAAATCCCTTCCTGGCTCTATCATATCTGCAATATATATTATTTTAGCCAGTACAGACATATTTTCTTTACCTGTAGTATGCCATCTTATTGCATCCAATATATCTTCATCACATATACCAAGTCTGTCTTTTGCAACTACAGGAGCTATTATACTATGCCATAAATTCATATTTTCTTTTTCAACATTAGATAATATTATGTTATTTTCATTTATTATCTTTAACATTTCTTCTCTGCTTAAATTTTTCGCAACATCATGCGAAAGAGCTGCTATTTCTGCTTTCTCAACAGATTCATTATTCAACTTGGCAAGCTTTTTTGCTGTTTCACATACTCCTAAAGTATGATTATATCTGCTTTCCTTTAAATTATTCTTTAAATATTCCTTTATTTCTTCAACTGATAACAACTTAATCCCTCCCAATAAACTATCTTTTTATTTATATAATTTATTTTCTTTTATAAATCTATCAACCTTTTCAGGCACAAAAAAATCAATTCTCTTTCCAGCCTTGATTCGTTCTCTTATATCTGTTGATGATATCTCCAGTTCTTTTAATTCAAGAACCAGTATTTCTGTTCCATATTTTTTTTCAATTTCTTTTTTCTTTTCCCTGATTTCATTAACACTAAATCCACCTCTTGTAAATACAACAAAAGTGCATAGTGAAAATATTTTAGATACTTCTTTCCATCTTTCAAGGCTCATTAAACAGTCTGATCCTGAAATAAAAAATATTTCAGCATCATCTTCAAGAGTTTCTTTTAAATACTCTAATGTTTTATAGGTAAAACTAATTTCCTGTCTTTCAATTTCATATGTTGAAACTTCAAATCCTTCATATGAGTCTATTGCCATCTTTACCATGCTGTATCTTAAATCTGAATCTGTTACTTTATTTTCAACTTTAAAAGGCTGTATTCTTGCAGGCATAAAAATTACTTTATCTAAATTCAGCTGCTGCTTTGCTTCATAAGCTATATATAAGTGAGCATTATGAATTGGATCAAAAGTCCCACCTATTATACCATATCGCTTCATTTATGTTTCCTCCTACGCTTCAGGTATATTAATTTCTATAAATAGAAAAATTTTATTAACCTTTATATATTATATCATTATATGTAATATATTTTTAATATAAAAACCACTATGTTCTAGAATTATTATATCCTAAAGCATAGTGGTTTAATTTATTATAACTTAAAAATTACTTTTCTTCTATTTTTGTGGAAGCTCTATTTTTCTTTTTTTAACGTTGCTTGATTGTTTATATAAAACAATTTTATTTCCTATTGCCTGAACACCTTCGCATCCAATTGCTTTACATATCATATCTGAAGCTTCTCTTGATTCTAATCCGCTGTTTTCTAGAACTTTAATTTTTATTAATTCTCTTGCTTCTAATGCTTGAGAAACCTGAGTTAAAAAGTTTTCTTCTATGCCGCCTTTACCTATTTGGAATATTGGTGTTAAAGTGCTTCCTAAGCTTCTTAAATATGCTCTTTGTTTTGTTGTTATCATTTCTAATTCCTCCTAAAACTGCTGTTTTGTATTGCATTATTTATCCCTGGGGGCAAAATTAATTGTTAAAGTATATATTCAAATTCGAAGTCATTTAATCTCATAAAGTCTCCGTCCTTGATACCCATTTCTCTAACTTCATCAAAAATTCCCTTATTTCTAAGAACTTTATGGAAGTATCTTAATGAATCTGCATCATGAATATTAACTGCATGTAATAATCTATCAACAAATGTACCTTCTATTACATATGTCTTTGTTCCTTCTTCATTATCTTCTACGCTGATTTCATAAGTGAACTTCTTATCTTCTGGAATGTATCTTTCATCCTCTGATATTTCTAATTCAGTTACTGGGATTTCCTTAAGCATTCTAGCTGCTTCTTTCATTACAGCATCAACACCTTCATTAGTAGCTGCTGACATCTTGAATACTTTAGTATATCCTAATTCTTCAACTTTCTTCTTGAAGTCTTCATATATGCTTTCATCATAAAGCATATCAGTTTTGTTGGCTACAACTATTTGTGGTCTATCCCAAAGCTTAACTGAATATTTCTTTAATTCTTCGTTAATCTTTAAGAAATCTTCAAATGGTTCTCTTCCTTCAACACCTGAAATATCAACTATGTGTATTAATAATCTAGTTCTTTCAATATGTCTTAAGAATTGAATTCCAAGACCTACACCTTCAGCTGCTCCTTCTATTATACCTGGAATATCAGCCATAACGAATGGTTCTATTCCATCAACTGCAACAACTCCTAAATTTGGTTTTAATGTTGTAAAGTGATAGTTTGCTATCTTTGGTTTTGCTTTTGTAGTCATTGAAAGTAATGTTGATTTACCTACATTAGGGAATCCTAATAATCCTACATCTGCAAGTAACTTTAATTCAAGAGTTACATTTAATTCTGAACCTGGCATACCTGGTTCTGCATAGTGTGGAGCCTGTTTTGTTGCTGTAGCAAACTTAGTGTTTCCTTTACCACCTTTACCACCTTTTAATAATAATAATTCTTCATCCTTATGTGAAAGGTCAGCAATTATTTTATTACTTTCAGCTTCTCTTATAATTGTTCCCATAGGTACTTTGATGATAAGATCTTTACCATCTTTACCGTAACATTTTGATCCGCTTCCGTTTCCTCCACATTCAGCTATAAATTTCTTTTTATATTTAAAATCTAATAGTGTAGTAATGCCTGTATCAACTTTGAAGATGATGCTTCCACCTCTTCCTCCATCTCCACCATCTGGACCGCCAAGTGGTACATATTTTTCTCTTCTGAATGTAATAGCACCATCTCCACCATTTCCTGACTTAATAAAAATCTTGGCCTTATCTATAAACATATATTACTCATCTCCTAACCAATACTCTGAAATTTTAATCTTATGCTTAACTAAGAATTTATATTACTATTCTTATCCTTAACAGAATACAAATTTGTATTCATTATAACACATTTATTTTAATGCTTTATCCGTCTTTCTAATTATAAAGCATAATGCACAACTCACAAACCAATTATAAACAAGCAATTTCATTTTACTTATGAACTGTGCATTGTGCATTAAATCAACATTTAAAAAAGCACTCTTTACTAAGAGTGCTTTATTTTAAAGAATTATTCAGCTATTGCTTCAACGTTTACTGGGTAAACACTTGCTTTCTTCTTATCTCTACCAAGTCTTTCGAATCTAACAACTCCATCGATCTTAGCAAATAAAGTATCGTCTTTACCTTTTCCAACATTTTCACCTGGATGAATCTTAGTACCTCTTTGTCTTACAAGGATGTTTCCAGCAAGAACAAATTGTCCGTCAGCAGATTTAACTCCTAATCTCTTTGATTCAGAGTCTCTTCCGTTCTTAGTACTACCTACCCCTTTTTTATGAGCGAATAATTGAAGGTTCATAATTAGCATGTGACTACACCTCCTCTTTTATTAAAGTTATATATTCCATACATTTCTTTTTTCCTACTAATTGATCAAAGCCTAAAATGACACTTTCTAAGCTTTTTTCAAAAGTCTGTAGTAAAACTTGAGCTTTTTCTAGTTCATCAGAATTAAAATCCTGAAGATCCAGCATTAAGTATCCATCATTCATCTCGTATGTACAATTAAGTTTTAAAACTTCATCAATACCGATGATAACACTCTGTGATAAAACTGCAACACTATTGCATATTAAATCAAATGCTTCCCCTACAAGAGCGGCATCACTTGAAAAATCTCTACCATCAGATAACGCATGACCATCTATTACGAAACCAATAATTTTATTACTTTTTTCTCTAATTTTTACTCTAACCATAATATTAAGCTTCTATCTTTTCGATAACTAACTTAGTGTAAGGTTGTCTGTGTCCATTCTTTCTTCTATAGTCTTTCTTAGCTTTATACTTGAAAACTATAACCTTCTTAGCCTTACCTTGAGCTGCAACTTTAGCTACAACTTTAGCACCTTCAACAACTGGAGTACCAACTTTGATACCTGCATCAGTTCCTACTGCTAATACTTCATTTAATTCAACTGTAGAATCAACTTCAGCGTTTAATTTTTCAACGAATATTACGTCTCCTTCTTGAACTCTGTATTGTTTTCCACCTGTTTTTAATACTGCGTACATTAAAACACCTCCTCATAACGGTCTCGCCACTTTTGGTACAAAGATTTGACTTTGTTTTACTTAAAACCTTACGTGTGCGGTTTACAAAAGCCATGATACCACATTTATTAACTTTTGTAAATAGATTTTTTATATGAATCAAGCTTTTTCTATCTGTGTAATTTTTAAATTCTTTAAACTTTCTTTCTGTGCCTGAAATAATAAAGGCTCTATTTTATAACCTTCAATCCCATCCACATAATCAAGATAAATCTCTTTATCAAGACCATCTATTTCTTTTAAGAAACTGAAAATATCTTCTTTTATTCTGTCTTTATAAACGCTGTCAATTTCAATCTTAAAACAATCAATTGAATTTTCTTCTTTCATCCTTATAATTTCATTTTTTATAAGACCTTCAATGTATGATAATTTTAAAATTATTCCTCTTCCTTTGCATCTTACGCATTCTTCTTCCATGTATTCATAGACACTCTTTCCTTGTCTGCGTCTTGCAATCTGAACCAGATCCAGTTCTGTGAATGGGAATATCTTAACATTACCCTTATCCTCTTTCAGACTGTTATGAAGTTCTGACATTACAGCTTCTCTCTGGCTTCGATCTCTCATATCAATAAAATCAACAACAATTATTCCACTTAAATTTCTAAGTCGTATCTGTTTTCCAATTTCTTTTGCAGCTTCTAGATTAGTCTCTAAGATTGTCTTATTAAAGTTTCTTTCTTTAATATTCTTCCCGCTATTAACATCAATTACATACATAGCTTCAGTTTTATCAATGACTATATATCCACCACAATGAAGATTAACCTTATTATGTCTTAATTTTATTAATTCCTTTTCTATTCCATAACAGTCAAATAGATTTCTGACACCTTTATATCTTTCTACCGCAATATCCTTCTGATTTCCAATAAATTTAAGAATTATTTCAAAATCTTCAACATTATCTACACATATTTTAGTATTTTCATTATTATATGAATTTCTTAATATCCTATTCAGCGTAGGATTCTCTCCATACAATTTCTTAAGCTCAGTTGAATGTTTCATCTGTCTTTTTATATTTTCAAATTCTAAATATAATCTTTCTATTTCATTTTTCAAATCATCAATATCTGCATTTATTCCTTCTGTTCTTACTGTTATGCTTACATCATCCAGAGGACTTATATTATCTAAAATCTCTTTTTTGCGTACTTCATCAGTTATTCTTTTAGAAAAATTTATCCCGCTCTTATAACAGTTTAATACGACATATTTCCCGGGAATTGATACCTTATGACTCAGTTTTGCACCCTTATCATTTATAGGCTCTTTTACAACTTCAACAAGAATATCATCACCTTTTTTTACATTCATTGCTTTAAGGTCATCACTATAGTACATGTATCCTTCTTTAGCTAATCCCATATCTACAAATATTGAATTTATTGCCGGAATTATATTCTTGATTTTTGCTTTATAGATTTCACCAATTATAGGTTCATCATTCTGCTCTTCAACTATACTTTCAACAAGTTCATTGTTAACTTTAACAGCAATTCTTAAGACATTTTCTCTTCTTTCTATAAAAATCTCTTTCATACTAACACATCCCTACTGTCAGCTGAAAATTGACAGCAGACATCTGGAATTTTATTATTCAGATGTCTGCTATCAATTTCAGCTGTCAATTGTTAAACACACTTATACAGTGGTACTAATTTATCATTTTTATAAAAATACATTTCTTCTCTCTTTATGCTTACAAAAGAATCCATAAGTGCATTACTTGTATTTTCCTGAATATATTTTACTAATAAGTCTGCACTTAAATGTTCTCTGCTTCCAGTGCTCACTAATGTATTTATAATTAAGACATTATCATTAGTCCAGAATTTAAATTCTTTTACCATAGGCTTAATATTTGTTTCTTTTTCGCCTTTTTTAGTCTTCTTTATTATATTCCATTCTTCCCTGTCAAGAAGATTATTTACCTCTTCTTCAAGATTTGAAACATCAGAATACTTAATCTTTATTGTATATCTTGCTCCATCTATCATTGCCATAGCCTGAGGCACTTTCTTTTCGCCTTCTTTATAAGGTATAGCAAGAGCGCTTATATACTTAATTCCTCCTGGAGCAGTTTCATTTAATCTTGAAATGATTTCTTCTTCATTCATTTCTTCAACTAAAACTATATCCATATATTCACCGCTTGAATATACTCCAACTGATAAAGGCTGAGCAATAGATGTAGTCATATGTGGATTAAATCCCTGTGAATATTCTATTGGAAGTCCTGCCCTTCTTATATTTTTTTGAATTGTCTTAAGGACATCCAAATGTGATATGAATTTTATATTTTCTTCTTTAGTAAATTTAATTAAATATCGCACCTTCAAAGCACTCTCCTTCCTTAAAGTTTACATTAACTCCACATCCTGTACATCCTTTTCTGCAGTTTTGAGTTAATTCTGCTTTTTTAGCTTTTTCATTTTCTCTTTCAAGGTATTTTCTATTAACTCCAATATCAATGAAATCCCAAGGAAGAATTTCATCATATGATCTTTCTCTGAATGCATAGAAATCTTCATCTAAACCACATTCTTTTAATGATTCCTGCCATACATCATATTTAAAGTATTGATTCCATCCATCAAATCTTGCACCTTTTTCAAATGCTTTTATAAGTACATCACATAATCTTCTATCGCCTCTTGCAAATACTGATTCCATAACAGATGTCTTCTGCTCATGATAGTTATAAACTATGCACTTGCTTTTAATTGATCCCTTAACAGCATTGATTTTTTCATTAACCTGATCAATTCTAGCCATAGGAGACCATTGGAATGGTGTAAATGGCTTTGGTACTAATATTGATGTACTTACTGTAAGTCTTAGTCCCTTATTGTTTCCTTTAGCTTTTGGAACAGTCTTATATCTGTAAACTATCTTTTCCGCAAGCTCACCGATACCTCTACAGTCATCTAATTCTTCATATGGAAGACCTACCATGAAATAAAGCTTAAGTGTATTCCATCCTGATTCAAATGCACTTGTAGCTGCATCTAATATCTTTTCTTCTGTAAGACCTTTATTTATTATATCTCTCATTCTTTGAGAACCTGCTTCTGGTGCAAAAGTAAGACCTGTTTTTCTTACTTTCTGAATACTCTTTAAAAGATCTACAGAAAATGCATCTACCCTGATTGAAGGAAGTGCAACTCCGACTCTCTGACCTTCATGTTCTGCCATTAAATCTTCAACTAATCCTTTTATGTCAGAATAGTCACATGTACTTAAAGATGAAAGTGATACTTCTTCATAACCAGTGTTTTTAACTAATTCTCTTGTAAGTTTTAATAAATCTTCTCTTGTTTTTTCTCTTACTGGTCTGTAAATCATACCTGCCTGACAGAATCTGCATCCATTTGTACATCCTCTGAAAAGTTCTAAAACTATTCTGTCATGAACTATTTCTGTATATGGAACAATTATATCAGTTGGGAATTCAACCTTAGTAAAGTTATTTATTATTCTCTTTTTAACAGTCTTTGGAACATCATCATACTTTGGCGTAAATGCTTTTATTGTTCCATCTTCATTATAAGTCACATCATATAACGAAGGTACATAAACACCTTCAATTTTAGATATTTCTCTTAAAAATTCTTTTTTCTTTCCTTTGCCTTTATATTTCTTATAAACATCTAAGACATCGTTCATTATTTCTTCGCCTTCACCTATTTCAAAGAAATCAACAATATCATATAAAGGTTCTGGATTATAAGCACAAGGTCCGCCGGCCATAACTATAGGATCATCTTCACTTCTTTCAGAAGCCCTTACTGGAATATTACACATATCAAGCATGTTTAATACATTTGTATAGCTCATTTCATATTGAAGTGTAAATCCTAATATATCAAAATCATTTAATGAATCCTTTGTTTCAAGTGTAAACAATGGAATATTGTTTTTTCTCATTAACTCTTCCATATCAGGCCAAGGAGCAAATGCTCTTTCGCAATATGTATCTTCTCTTAAATTTATTGTATGATATAATATTCTGCTTCCTAAGTGAGACATACCTACTTCATATACGTCTGGAAAACAAAATGCAAATCTTATATCAACTTCTTTGGGATCTTTAATTATTTCATTAAGCTCTCCACCTGTATATCTTGCAGGCTTCTCAACTTTAAATAAAATATCATCTGAAACTCTGTTCATCAATATCTTCCTCCTCAAAACACCCAGTGTTTTACAAATAGTAATCTCATTAAAATTTTATAAAAAAACTAGTATATTTTTTCGTTATTCTTACATAAATAAGAAGAAGTATAGCTTCTATACTTCTTCTTATTTGATATTCATATTCTAACACAATTAATGTTCATTGGGAATATTCATACTATCATATAGTATAATTTAATCTATTATAATATCATCTGAGTAATTATCATTATCTGAGTAATTCTTATTATCCCCAGAAAGCATATTATAAATGTAAACAGCTGCTGTTGCATTAGTTATATTCTGATTTTCATTAAAGTTTCCTTTTGAATCTCCCTTAATAATATTCAATCCATAACATATACTTGCATATCCTAAATATTTATCATCAATTGAATCATTAAATTTATTGCTGAATATTTCTGAAAGATCTGCTATTTTACCATATCCAAGATATTTTGTTATAAACTCTGCAGCTTCTTTGTTAGTGACAGTTTTAGAAGGATCTTTTTCTTCTTTGCTTATAATTCCCTTATTGATAAGAAAATTGTATAAATCATCATCAGAATAGCCGTTCATTTCTGATGATAACATATATCTGAAAAAGTTAATCTGGCTTATATTTTTATCTGGGTTAAAATTATCTCTAGCTATATAATACCCATTATCTATAAGCTTCTTTACAGTTTTCTCACACCAGTGGCCTTTAATATCCTGATATTCCGGTATTTTATCTTCTTTATATTCATTATAGTCATTTCCCATGTAATCTATCTTTTTTCCTGATAATGCATCAATTCTATATGATATTGGTTCTTTATAAAAACCATATGCTAATGCAATTTTATTATCTTCAGTAATTACATAATTTAAACCAAAATTTTTAGATTCATTAAATTTATCAAAAGCTCCTGATTTAGATATAGCATTGCTTATATCTGCAAAACTTGCATTGTCAAACCATCTATTAGAATAACTCATTACACTGCCTGTTTTTTTATCTACAGTTACTGATAATTCATTTCCATTGCAGTCCTTCCCATTTGCCTGTCTTTTGTATTCAAATCTGTAGACATATTTTCCTGAATTGCTGTCACTTGCTTTTGTCTGACTAAATTTGCTTTCTGCAGTTTTCTTCAAAAATTCTTCTGCTTTAGCACGAGCCTGTTCTTCAGTAATAACATTACTTTCATCATTATCATTATTATCCAAAGCATTTCTTTGAATATTAAATCCTAATATTTCTCCAGTATCTGCATTTACTTCTGCTGATCCGCCTGTAAAGTCAAAACTCCATACATAAAAATTATTTATAGTATCCTGATATAAAGATACATTTCCTTCATCCATTTTAGCTAACAAATCATAATTTTCATTTAGTATTTGTCTTGCTTTTTCTTTTGATATTAAGCCTGAAATATTATCTACTGCTTTCTTTTCAATTTTACTAAGTCCTGAACCATCAGCTGAATCTCCTGTCAAAGTCTCTTTTCTATCATTATATATGTTTGATTCTGAATTATCCACATCTATAACATTTCCAGTAAGGGCATCTATTGCTTTATTGTTATACATAACATATGCTGGATAAGTTTTTATATTTTTATTTTTATAATCATATACTGAATAATAACTCAAATCATCTTGAATTCCTTCAACATATCTGTTCTTTGCATTATCAGCATCTATAATTCCATCTGTCTTGGGATATTCTAACTTCTGAGTTCCTGGCTTAACACCATAATAATATTGAACTTCTCCTGTTTCTTTGCTTATACTTATACTAACCTTAAAAAAAGTTACTGGAATATCATTCACATATTGCTGATATGTAAAGCAATACCCTCCTTTATAACTATCTGCACTTTTCTCAACCATCCTCATATCTTTTACATAATCAGGCATAACTTTTTTTAAAAATTCTTCTGCTGATGCTTCTGCTTCTTCAATATTGACTTTAGCTAATCCTGATGTACTTTCATCATTCTGATATTTATCATAGCTTATAAGATTGCCGTATGAGTCAATTTCTGCATTAATCTCTCCCAGCTTCTCATCATCACTTGTCCAATTAAGATTCCATACATTTACCTTATTTTCACCATTATCAACTTCATCTGATGAGTATGAAAAATTGCTATAATCATCAGAAATTGAAACTATTGATTTCACATTTAAAATAGCATCTTCAAGGCTTTTACTGTCTGTCTCAGCACCTAAAGCTGCTGATGTCATTAGAGACACTGTCACACATAAGCTTATTAAAACAGCTCCTATCTTCTTCCTATTCATTATACTTCACACCCTTTATCATAAAACCTTTAAGTAATTATTGTATTTTATTACTATTTATTACATTATACTTTATAAAATAAAAAATAACCATAAATTTAACAATTAACTGCTGTAATTAATGGTTATTCTTTATTTTAATATAATCTTCCAATGTAATATTGCCGTATTCCTTTAAAGCCATAATAAGTTCATCTTCATGAATTATAGTAATCAGCTTCATTTCATCATCAAGGATGTAAAAACTATTAAACTTATTCTTATCAACAAGGGTTAATACATTAACCAGACCTTTTTTATAATATACTGAAATTGATTTATTCTCCATGTAATTATACTTTTTTAATCTCCCTACCTTTTTCACCATGTCTCCCATAATTATATACATGGTCTTTTCTTTTTCTAAAAAAGTTGTATATCCCATTAATACTGATGCTAGAAATAAGCTTATGTTTACATTATGTAATAAAAGCATTATATTAAATAAAATAAATAATACTCCTGAAATAATAAAACTAATATTCTCAATTAGTTTTTTAGACCTCCTATATAAAATTTTTTTTGACAGCAATATTTCTAAAATTCTGGCTCCATCTAGCGGGTAAGCAGGTAATAAATTGAATAAACCCAGGCACATATTGATAATTATACTGCTTTTGAAACAGTTTGTTTTAAACACATTATTTAAGCCAAATAAAAATATGCCCATAATAATATTAAAAAAAGGACCTGCTAAATATACTTTTAATTTATCTCTTTCTAATAATTCATCAAAATCAATCAAGTCAGCTTTCACGCCCCAAATACTTATATCTATTTTATTAAATGTACAGCCATATTTTTTCGCCATAATAATATGTGCAATTTCATGTAATATTATCCACAAAAAGCTGACTATGACTGATATTTTGAAGTTTACAATCCACATAAGTGCTAGGAATTCAACTAATAAAACTATAATCCATTTTTTCATTTCTAACCCCTATAATATTGCTTGCTGCATATAACAAACTAATTCTGTATATTTAGTTTTAATTTTAATCATCAATTATTTATCCCTCCATTTCTTTTATAGATATTTTTTAAATTAATAGTATATTAAATTTCCATACTTTCTCCTCTCATCTGATCTAGATATTCCTTAAAATTTTCTATACCTTTTTTCAAATTTTCATATTTCAAATCTTCAACTTTAAACTGTCCAATCCTGATATCCCTTACTCTGAAACTTCCTATTTCAATAGAATTAAAAGCTTCAATTGATTCATCATAGTTAAATGGACTTAAAATTGACTGCCTGCATAAAACATAAAATTTATTAATATTTTGGACACCACTATATTTTAGTCCAATAAAACATGATATAAGGACTAATGACCCAGCTAACTGTCTCTCAATCTTTTTTATCCAGTAAGCTTTTGTAAAATATTTATCTCCTTTATCAGAATTCATCATAAAATTATTATTAGATCTATTCTTAAAAGGAGAACTGCTTTTTCTTTCACTATCTCTGGATTTATTATTTAAGTTTTTATAGTATTCTTCATAAGCAGATGCATAATTTCCCATAATATTCTCCCTTAAATTTCTCATTATTATATTATATTTTTGACTTTTGATTTTATGAAAATAAGTTTAACAGCAGACTAAAAACACATATTTGCTTTTTTAATTTTATTCATAACTGTATAATTAAATTCTTATAAATTTATATAAAAAAAGTTACTCTTCATTTAAAAAGAGTAACTCCAATTTTAAAAATGTATTTTCTTTCTTCTCATTCCAACATTAAGTACTAATCCTATGGACAGTACCGTAGTAACAAGTGAACTACCACCATAACTTATGAGCGGAAGTGTTATACCTGTTATAGGTAATAACCCTATTGTCATTCCAATATTCTGTAGAATAGCATGTAAAAAATATGATATTATTCCAGCACAGATTATTGAGCCACAAATATCTTTTGAAGTTCGTGCTATGCAAATCATCTGATAGATTAATATTCCATAAAGAACTAATAAAAATATTGCACCAACAAGACCCAGCTGTTCTGCTATAGCTGAAAAAATAAAATCAGTATGTACTTCTGGTACATTTTGTGCTGCATATCCAGTACTTCCATCTATTTTTAATGAAGGTCTGCTTCCTAATATTCCACCTGATCCTATACCAATAAGTGACTGTGCCAAGTGATATCCGTTTCCAGCATAATCAGCTTCTGGATTTAAAAATGCTGTAAATCTGCTTTTCTGATATGCTGGCAGTATATCAGAATTAAAAATTATAATTATTGCAATTGCAAGAGTGGCTAATCCACCACCAATAATCCTCATATCCAATCCAGCTACAAAAAATATCCCTAAAACTATAAAAAAACATACCATAGTCATTCCCATATCCGGCTGAATTATAATAAATGCTACTGGTACTGCTGCATAAAATACTAATGTAAAGAAATTCTTCACATCATTTATTTTACCTTCCATTTCCTCGAGTTTTTTTGCAAGCATAAGTATTATACCTATTTTAGCAAACTCAGATGCCTGTATAGAAAGAGGACCAAGCCTTATCCATCCTTTAGCACCATTTATCTCTGCACCAAAAAACATAGTTACTATCAATAATATTACTGAGCCCCAATAAAATAACGGTACATAGTTCATCATTATTGTATAATCAACTGATAAAAACATATACAAAATCACTAGTGATACTATAAGCAGCATAAACTGTTTAAATGCGATTCCATCATACTTTCCACCCTTAGTACACAGATATATATTTAGTATTCCATATAAAACTAATGCAATCATTGAAAACAAAAGTGTTTTATCAATTTCTTTTATTAATCTCATATCTAATTTAAATCGTTTCAAACAACATTTCACCTCCATGAAACATATGCTAATTTAACATCTTTCCTATTAATTATACACTATTATTACTCTATTCTCTATAATAATAACTATGTGTAATTGAATAATAATAATTTTGTAATAATTTAAAAGAAAAAATTTCTTATGATTATCTATTATTGATTTAAAAACATTCATATATTTATAAAAATCTGAGTATATTTTTATATAAAAAGAAACTGATAAAACAGAAATCCCCTTTCCATTTACATCAGTTTCTTTTTGTTTGTATTAAATTATATTTCTGCTATCTTCCTTTAAAACCCTTTATTGGAATATTAGCAACTAGTGCAGAAGAAGTATCACCTTCTTCAGCATTTTTATTCACAGATATTTCAACATCATCAATTTGAATATCTATATATTTTGATATAACTCCTAAAATCTCTTCTCTGATTTTTTCAATCACATCTGGAGCTATTTCTCCTCGATCATGTATTAAAATTAATTTTAATCTATCTTTTGCAACTTGTTTAGGTGTTGGTTTATTATTAAAATTCTTAAAAAACCCCATATCCTTACCCCCTTTTAATTGCGCTTAAATAGCTTAAATAATGATTTAAAGAAACCTTCATTTGCTTCTGTATGTAATTGAAGAAAAGGAACTTCTTCCCCTGTTATTCTCTTCGCAATATTCTTAAAAGCAGTTCCTGCAAGTGCATTGTCATCTAAAACTATAGGCTCACCTTTATTAGTTGAAACTGTTATGTTTTTATCATCAGGAACTACTCCTAATAATTTGATTGAAAGAGTTTCTATAATATCTGATACGTCTAACATATCGCCATTCTTAGTCATTTCATAATTTAATCTGTTTATTATTACAGAATGATCATCTAATCCTTTTGAATCAAGTTTACCAATTACTCTATCTGCATCTCTTACAGAAGTTATTTCTGGGTTTACAACTACAATAGCTCTGTCAGCACCTATAACTGCATTTTCAAATCCCTGTTCTATTCCTGCTGGAGAATCTATTAATACATAATCAAATTCTTCCTTTAATTCATTTACGATTTTAAGCATATCCTGTGGACTTATATCATCCTTGTCCTTTGTCTGAGCTGTTGGTAAAAGGCATAGATTTTGAAATCTCTTATCTTTTATCAAACCTTGCTTTAATCTACATCTGCCTTCAATTACATCTATTATTGTATAAACTATTCTGTTTTCTAATCCTAGTAAAACATCTAAATTTCTCAGTCCAGTATCACCATCAATAACAACTACTTTTTTCCCAAGTGATGCTAAAGCAGTTCCTATGTTGGCTGTAGTCGTTGTCTTACCAACTCCTCCTTTACCTGAAGTAATTACAATAGACACTCCCATTTCTTAAATCCCTCCGATATTCTAATATATATATTTGTTTGGTAAATATGGTTCAACTATTATTACACCATCTTTTATTTTTGCTAATTCAGGATAGTTTGGCTTTTCTTCTCCATCCGGGGACATTGCTATAACATCTGATATTTTTAACAGCTCAGGCTGTAGCAAAAAAGCTGCTATTATAGCTTTATTATTACCATTAGTTCCTGCACTCACTTTTCCACGTACCCTGCCAAAAACAACTACATTTCCAGCAGCATATACTTCTGCGCCGCTATTAACATCTCCAATAATAACTATATTTCCCTTGTAATTTATTGATTGTCCGCTTCTTACTGTCTTTCTTATAAATTTAGTCTTTCCTTCATAAACTCCAGCAAAAATTTTATTTTCTTTTTTATTTGTAGTTGAAGGTTCATTTTCTAAGTCTTCTAGAACTATATCCTTTAGACCTATCTTAGTCAATAGAATATCTTTAATCTCTTCAACTCTTTTCTCATTAATAAGTTTTAAATCCATTCTTAAAATCAATGTAGTTCCTTGATAAAAATGCTTTCCTTTTAAAAGCTTTTTAGTCAATAATGTAACCATATCTTCAAATGAAGAAAACTTACTCATGTCAATTGTTGTGTTTATTCCATCTCTATTTCCTTTAATTAAAATACCATCATTCTTATACATCTATTACCCCCAACTAACTCTGCTGGTCTAAAAAATCCTAAAATTCTAAGCTTTTCAAAAGCACTAGCCTCTCTAAATTATATCATTATTCAACGTATTTTGGTATATATGTTGAAATTATTTTGACCTATTTTTAAAATCAATGATAATAATTTGTTATAATAATTGCACTTTTATATTAAATATACTATAATTTTACACCCACATAATCACATATATCAATACTATCTTCTGTCACATTACAATCTACTGCTATTATTTTCACGCCCTTCTTTTCAGCCTCTCTAAGCGCATCACCAAATTCTTTATGAGTTTCATCATTTGGAGTAAAATACAGAACATCCTTCATTTGAATAACAAAAATAATGTATGCCTTATATCCTTCTTTAAGACATTCACAAAGCTCATGTATATGCTTTACTCCTCTTTCTGTTGGAGCATCTGGAAATCTTACTATATTATTTTCTTCTAATGTTGCTCCCTTAACTTCGATAAATGCTTTTTCTGTTTTCGTTTCAACATAAAAATCGAAACGGGAATTTTTATATTTCTTTTCCGGCTTTATTAATGTTACATCATTAAATAAATTTCCCTTGGAAATCCACTCATGTACCACCTTATTAGTTACCTGTGAATCCATATTGATTTTTCTATCACCCTTTAAAACTCCAATTACTGAATATTTCGTTTTTCTATTTGGATTATCACTTTCCTGCACATATACTGTAGTTTTACCAGGTATCAATAGTTCTTTACATCTGCCTGTATTTTTAACGTGACAGACTTCATTTACTCCATTTATTTCAACATTGGCAATAAATCTGTTAGGTCTTGATTGAAATATTCCTTTTGTCATTTTGTCATACTTCATGGTTATATCCTCTCTTTTTTATCTTATCTTTATTATTTATTAATTCAAATAATATTATTTATAATAAGTTAAAATTTTAACACTTTTTCTAGTATAATAAACTATTCATAATTCTTAATCATAAATTTAAATTATGTCTTTCAAAATTAAGATATCATCCTATTCATTCTTAATATCATCTTAATGATTATATATTATGAAGCTATGCTGGTAAATAAATTAATAAAAGAATTCCTGATGATATAATTCATTAATAAATTATACTATCAGGAATTCTCCTTATCTCATTAAATCTAAATATAAATAATCCTTAATTCTTTTATCATCTTGTATGAGTTTGATTTACCTCATTATTATTCTGATGATTTTGTGCTGTAACCTGCCCTTTAGGATTATTGCCTGTATCATTCTTTTGTTCTGCTTTGTTTAAATTACTATTTTCTTCTGTTTTGTTAAATGGATTACCTACTATATATTTTTTAAAGCTTGTAGACTTAGCTGCATAATTTGGATCTCCAGCTAATATTCTGTCTTTAAAATACTGCTCAA
>JBJEJM010000083.1:0-5540 GCA_051878075.1 Clostridium sp.
AGAACTTTTTTCATTTCTTCACTAAATATTATTTCCTTTTATATATGTTTTTACTACAACATTAAAGATTAAATTTTTGGCAGTACAGAATACTTTTAGAATTATACTAATTTTTCTTCACTATTTTTCATCAAAATACAAAAGTACTATATACATACTTTAAAGCTAAATGAGCTTTAATTCTCATATGTAATATGTAATTTATCTAAATATTCAAACCTCTTGATTTCCTTAGCATCTAAATCTTCTTTATTCATATCTATAGCACTTATTCCATTGTTGTTATATGTTGAATAATAATAAATTCCTTTCTGCTGGCACATACATGAAGTATATAATGTTATATCATCTGAATTATCAGTTATAACAGCTCCTTTTGGCATTGCCACATTATTTAACATGTGGAAAAACTGGCTTATCCCAGTCATTAGATCTTCTGTTTCTGATAGCTTAGATTTTAAATATGCTATTCTTACAAACCTATCTACTCCTGAGCATCCTCCAGGTAATCCATTAGTTCCTAAACCTACTCCTAATGGTTTTAATTCTTTATCTCCCCATTTTATGCTTTCTGGCTGAATAGGGGTAGTTTTCATATATTCATTTAAATTAGTTAAATGCCAGTCAAATGTTGGAGAATTAGTCATTACTCCAATAGGATTTTCATGAACTTTCAAGCTTTCTTTGGTTTTTTCTATAACTATTGATTTTCCCTTTGTATCTGCAACTATCCAATGAAGAGTTGGAAGTGGTGTTTTTTCATTAATTGGAACTGCAACTAATTCTACATTTCCAATTTCTTTTAAAACTTCATCTACAGTTTCAAAATTTGATAATATCCATACAATTAAATCGTATGGTGCTAAGTTATTTTTACCTGGAACCGGCTTTTCTTCTAGGTAAGAATATCCTGGGAAGTTAAGACCTGCACATCCTAGTCCTTTTTCATTCATTGCATCTGCAAAAGCTGGATAATCGTCTATAACACTTGCCATACCTATTATTGCATATTTAGTCTTTTTCATATTTCCAGTAATCCTATCTTTATATTCATAATTTCTAGGCACTAGGGTAACTGCTTGGTTAAATGAGTAAGATAAATCCATATTCCTTCCAAATAAATTATAACCGTCTTTTGTTTTTAAAGTTAATGCTGTGCACATTCTAGTATCCTCCTAATAAATCTTATATATAAATTACATTAACCTAAATTTAATAATCTTATACCAGACTCTTTAATATTTATAAAGTAATAAACTCACAAAATCATACATTAGATTTTCTGTAGATTTTATATTGAACATGAAGTATTATCTATAAAATGTAACATTCTATTTTTAATAAACTAATATAAAAATAAAATGCTGCAAAAATTATTATTAATGCAGCATTTTACTTTATATATTATTCTTCATTACATTCTGCTGATGTAAGAGCAATATTTAAATTACCATTTCTACATCTAATTTCATCAATAAATTTTTTATGACTCACTCCCATTTTAAAATCCACTATGTAATTAAGTTCAAACAATGCTCCAAAGTCTCTTGTTTTAACTTTTTTAAGTTTATATGAATTCATATATTGCTCCAATATATCATTAAATACATTCTCATAATTCAAATTTTCTGGAACAGTTACTTTTAACTGCATTACATTTTGTTTAGGAACAGCAAAATTTATTGAATTTAAAACTAATACTAATACAGATATTATTATAGTAAATATTGCAGCATATCCTACAAATCCCATTCCACAAGCAAGTCCTACTGCTAAAGTTAAAAATACATATGTAATATCTTTTGGACTTCCAGGTGCACTTCTAAAACGAATTATTGAAAATGCTCCTGCTAAACTAAATGCTCTTGCTACATTATTTCCTACTAAAAGTATTATTGTTGATATTATTATTGGCAGAATCACTAAAGTAACTGTAAAATCAGTACTATATCCTTCCTTTTTATTAACTCTCATATATACTAAACTTATAATTAATCCTAATACTATGGAAGTTGCTATTATAATTATTGAATTTAAAAGTGTAAATGAACCTCCATCTGTAGATGATATTAAACTCTCTAACATACTATTGCACTCCTTTTATCTTTATTAATGTATTCCATAAATTCGTTTCCATATTTTGAATAATGGGTATTATAAATCTTTAACTCTGAAAGAAATTTAGTAAACCATACTGGCATAGCGCCTAAAATTTTAACTTCCATTAAGTATTTATCCTCATCAAAAATTGGATTCCCATATTCCCCTTTTTCAAGAGAAACTTCATTTCTTCGAGCTATAATTGATTTATCAAAAGTTACTCTAAAATCTCTGTCATTTTTTGCAAAGAAAGCTTTTCTTTTATAACTTATATACACATTAGGATAAACTTCATTTTTACTTAAATAGTATTCTAACTCATCTAAAATCTGATTATTTAAATAGTCAGAACATTGTGGTCTTATACCTTCATATAAAAACTTATAAGCTTCCCCCAAAGTTATAATAACTCTTCGTTTAGTAACAATTCCGTCAATCTTCTTCTTTAATTCCAAAAATACTTTGCTATCTAAAGAAAGCCTAGAATTATAACTTCTCAGTCTAAGTTTCTCTTTATAATAAGGCTTAGATATGGAATGTCTTATAACATCATTATTTCTAGTATCATAATAAACATTATGAACACTATACATGCTTTCATTTTTACAATGCTCATCTTCATCCATAAATTTAAGTAACTTGGGAATTAATTTGTTATATTGATGCGCTGATAAAATAAATTTTTTTTCATATCTTCTAAAGGATTTAATAGCCAAAAAAATCCCTCCTCTCTTTTATATTTAAGGTCCTATTAAACGCTAAAGTTGATTTTCCTCCACAACAAACTAGTTGTGGAGGACTCGGTACTACATCTTGCTTTATTATTACTTATAGCTTGTACCATTTATAATTCTGATGCCATACAATATATTATTCTGATATCAATTCATATGAAAAATCTGTGCTGCCTGTGCCAGTTCCTTGAATTCCAAAATTTATTGTTTGTCCTGGAGTTAATGATGAATTCCATTCTTCAGGTGTAATTATTATATAATCTCCAGAATCTTCAAGGTTTACACACCAATGGTCTACAATATCTAAATTCTCTTTCTTTATCTTTAAAGACCATTTATTTATAGTTTCATCAGAGATATTCTTTATATCAAAGCTAATTATATATCCTCCCTCCCAGCTGTTAAGTGAAGTTGTAAGGCTTAAACTACCATTATCTAGTGAATCATCTGTATCAGCATTTGATGAATTATCTTTTTCCAAATTATTTATTGCTGTATTTAAAGTAGTATATGCATTATCTACATCACTTTGAGATGCATATATATTTTCTAGTACAGACTTTGCATTACTTAACGCATCAATGAATATATTCCACGTATATGTTGTATATATTTCATTTGTATCATCTTTATGCTCATCATATAAACTTTGTAAAGAACTCTTATCTACAATTTCACTTCCTGACATATCAGGAGGTGTCATTCCACCTGGCTTACCTGGTGGATTCATTCCGCCTGGTCTATTTCCGCCTGGCCTATTTCCATTGCTTGCACCTTCCTGTGTAACACGTGAATTAATTGATGATACAGTAAAACTTCCTACTTCTTCTCCATCAACATATGTACCATTGCTGTATAATCCATCCTTCTCTTCACCATCATATGATCCTCCTATATAAACTCTATAAGTAGAACCAGTTTGTAATTTAGGTGAGCAGACAACAACACTATTAAATTCCTTTGCAGGAGCATATGTTATAACTTCATCTTTATCTTCATTTTCAATATGAACCAATGTATCTGCTTTTTGTGAAGTTAAAGTTATAGTAACACAGTTTTGAGTTGAACTTTCACTAACAGACTGAGCCATTCCTGAGCTTCCTGCTGCAATTAAAAGTCCGCCCGACATTTTAAAAGTACCATCATAATCTATAGCTCCATTATTATCCATCACAGGGCCATTAACAATCATAGTACCATCTGTCATGTAAATTGAACCATTAGCATCAAGTCCATCTCCATCTGCATTAACTACAGTATATCCTCCGTTTACATAAATAATATTTTCATCTGTATCTCCAGATGCATTCATACCATCATCACTTGCTGTTACATTAATGTTTCCACCATTTATTGTTATTATCCCAGCTTCAAGTGCTTCATATGATTTAGCAATAAGTATATTCCCATCATTTATATCTAATGTATAGTCAGCATGTATTCCATCATCACCTGATTTAATATTTATATCTCCATTATTAATAATTATAGAACCATTTGAATGTAATCCATCATCACATGCATCAATATCAAATGTACCACCATCTATAGTTATATTTTTCTCTGCTTTTATACCTTTAGTACTTATAGATTCATCATCAGTTGATGTGCTGTCATCACTATTTCCTCCTGCCATTACATTACCTGTGCCTTCAGTCCCATTAAAATCTGGTCTGCCTCCCATTTGTGAAGGATCAAAATTACCCATATCCCAATCTGGTGGAGCATCCTTGTCATGATGGTCATCATTATTCATTTCATTACCACCACCAGAAATTATTGAAAAATAACCATCTTTTATAGTTACATAATTATCAGCTTGAATTGCATCTTCTGCAGAAGTAATATTAAAAGTGCCGTTTTCAATTAAAATATAACCTTTTTCAGTATTTGTATCATTAGTTGACTTCATACCATCTGCCCCTGCATTAATGGTTACGTTACCATCGACTATAATTAGAGAATCCTTACCTTTAATTCCATTAGCAATGGCATTAACTGTAATATTACCATTCTTAATCTTAAGATCATCCTTTCCAACAATTCCATCCTTATAATTACCATTTACAACTAATGAACCTTCACCATCAATAACTAAATCATCTTTGCTGTATATTGCAGCACTAGGTTCATCTGAAGTTTCATCTTCATATATGTAAGCTTCGCCATCACTGATAATGTTTTCAGTACCCTCATTTAAAATAATTGTAGTTTTATCTGCATTTTTAACATATATAGGTGAGTTGTCAGAACAATTTATATTAGTCCCATCAAATATTATCTTAACTTTATCATCATCAGAACTATCTACTATAATTTGTCCATCATTTAATGTTCCAGAAAAAGTATATGTACCACCTGAATTAATCACAACAGTGCTATCATTAACAGTCACATTATCAATATCTCCTGATATGTAAAAATCCTCACCAACTTTTATACTATCAATATCTGTAGTTCCTTCTGTACTAACATCATTAGATTCTTGAGTATTTATGGCGCTGTCATTAGTTAATTCCTCAGTATATGCACTTTCTTGTTCACTGTACTGAGTTAAATCATTGATTGTTTGTGCAAATACTGTACTTGCATTTCCAATTAAGGCTGTAGTCAGTATTGAACCTGTTAAGGTATAAATTAATTTTCTTTTCATTAATATAACATCTCCTTTATTCTTAAAATTCTTATTACATATAATAGCATACT
>JBJEJM010000084.1:0-5533 GCA_051878075.1 Clostridium sp.
TTTTTTCTTTTAATTATTAAAGTCCTATTATTTCTCTGAATTTATCAATTACGCTATCCATAGTAGTATCATTAACAATTATTTTATCTGCTGCTTCCCTATAAAGATCATATCTTTCTTTATATAATTTTAAAAGTTTCTCTTTTCCATCTTTAAGAAGAGGACGTTTTGATACATCAACATCTTCTAAAATCTTTTCTACTGGTCTGTCTAAGAATATAATTATAGAATCTTCTTTTAATATATCTATGTTTTCTTTTCTCTTAACGACACCACCACCAGTAGAAATCAATATTCCCTTTTTCTGTGCTAACTCTTTGCAGGCTTCTGTTTCTATATCTCTAAAATAATCTTCACCTTTTTCAAAAAGTTCCATTATAGTCTTAGACCTTGTTTCTTGAATATATTCATCCATATCATAAAATTTTAAATTTAACTTTTCACCAAGTATTTTTCCTATTGTAGTTTTTCCACTTCCTGGCATCCCTATTATAACTATCTTACTTTTCACAATTACAGCCCCCTAGTACTTTTAATTAGTAGTTAATCAGATTATTTAAATTGTTTATTTATATATCTATAAACTTCTTCTAAAATATCATAACCTATACTGGTTTCCTGCCATATTTCTTCCGATTTTATAGCTTGACCAACAAGCATTTCCAGACCTCCACAAACTTTCTTTCCAAGCTTTTTGCCAAGCTCTAAAAATTCTGTCATTCTCGGATTATATATAATATCAATTAATGTATCAAAATTATTTATAATGTCTGTATTAACTGGACTTACACCTGTCTTTGGATACATTCCTACAGGTGTAGTATTTACTAGTATCTGGCCTTTTATATTTTTTATCTTTTCATAAGTAGTGTATTCTACTCTGTCATCCTTATAATCAGACTTATCTTTTGTAGTTCTGGATACAAGGTAGACTTTTTTTATTCCTTTATCAAGCAAATATGTAACTACTGCCTTAGAAGCTCCTCCTGTTCCAAGAACCATAACAGTTTCATCTTTTACTTTAACATTATTTTTATCAATTATTGTTCCAAAGCCGAAATAATCTGTATTATGACCTGATAATTTTCCATCTTTAAGATAAATAGTATTTACTGCACCTATTTTTTCTGCTTCTTCCGATATAGAATCCAGATATTTCATTATTTCCTGCTTATACGGTATTGTTACATTTGTTCCTTTTATTTTTAATATTCTTAATGAATCACATACTTTGCTTATATCTTTTTTCTCTACTTCGAATATTTTATATGCCCCATCAATATTCAATAATTCGAAAATCTTCTCATTTATTTGTGGTGAAATACTATGAGGAAGCTTTTCTCCTAAAACTCCGTAAAAATCCATTTATACCCCCTGCTTTCTATTAATTGATTATAAGTTTTTCCTGTATCCTCCTAAAAGCTTAAAATACGGACTATTCTGTTTTATCAGATTTAATGCTGTTATTACTTCAGGATTTTCAATATTCCCATCAAAATCAACATAAAGGAAATAATTCCATGTCCCTTCATCCATTGGTCTTGATTCTATTTTAATCATATTAATATTATTTTCTGCAAAATGACTTATTAACTTATATAAAGTGCCTGCCTTGTCATCTATTGAAAAAACAACACTTACCTTATTGCAAGTTTCATCTGACTCTAAATTCTTTGAGATTATTATAAATCTTGTTGTATTCTGACTCTGATTGTTTATATTTTCTTTAATTATATCTAAATGATAAATTTCAGCAGCTCTTTCACTTGCTATTGCAACTTTTGATTTTTCTTTTAAATCACTAACAAGTTTTGCACTTACTGATGTACTGTGGAAAGGTATAAGTTTCCATTCCGGATGACACTTTAAAAATTCTGTACTTTGAGCAAATGGCTGTGGATGAGAATAAACTTCCTTAATATCATCTAAAGTAGTTCCTTTGATACCAACTATATTCTGCTTTGCTATTACACACTGCTCTCCAATAATGTAAAATCCATACTTATACAAAAGATCATAAACTTGAGCAATTGCACCTGTAGAAGAATTTTCTATAGGTACTACGCCATAATCTATTTCTCCATTTTTTACTGCTATAAATACATCTTCAAACTCATCATAGGCTTTTGGATCATTAACTTTCCCAAAATATTTAAGCATTGCCTCTTCTGTAAATGATCCTGAAACACCAAAAAATCCAACTTTTTTATTAGAATTATCTTTTTTCTCTTGTTTCTTTATTTCTTCAATTTGATTTTTTCTTTCAGCTTCCTTCATCTTTCTATCTTGAAGAAATCTTGAAACTTCCATAAGATAATTATAGAATTTCTTAAGTTCACCTGCATAATCTTTATTTTTTAAGTATCCTATATTCTTTTCAATTACTTCGTCTTCTCTATTGCTATTAAATATTGGAAGATTATTATCCATCTTATATTGTGCTACCTTAAGAACTACATCCATTCTCTCTTCAAACAGTTTGGTGATTTCTCTGTCTATTTCATCAATTCGTACTCTATAGTCATCTAAATCTGCCATTTAACAATTCCGCTCCTTTACATTTTAATCCCATAATCATATTAAAAATTTATTATAAAACTAAATCCAGTATTCCAATTGCAGCTGCTGCCTCAATAACAGGAACTGCTCTCTGAACTATGCATGGATCATGTCTTCCTTCAATAACAAGTTCAGCATCTTTCTTTTCTGATATATCAATAGTTCGCTGTTTCTTAGCTATTGATGGAGTTGGTTTTATTCCTACTTTGAATAATATTGGCATTCCATTTGTTATACCTCCTGTAATTCCTCCATTATTGTTCGTATAAGTTTTAACCTTTCCATCTTCATAATAATATTCATCATTACACTCTGAACCTCTAAGCTCACTCATTACAAAGCCTTTTCCAAATTCAATTCCTTTTACAGCTGGCACTGAGAACATTAAATGTGCAAGAGTTGATTCAACTGAATCAAAAAATGGATTTCCTATTCCTGCATCTATCCCAATTACAGTGCACTCTATTGTTCCTCCAACAGAATCCAAGTCACTTCTTGCTTCAAGAATAGTATTTCTCATTACTTCTTCCTTTTCAGGACATAATAGTGGAAGTTCCTCTGCTTTTAAATTATCTAGAAGCTCTTTTGTAAGCTCTACTTCATCAAATCCTTTATCATATATATTCCCTATGCTTTTAACATGAGAACCAATAGTTATTCCTTTTGAACTTAATACCTGCTTACATATTGCACCAGCGAATACAAGAGGAGCAGTAATTCTTCCTGAAAAATGTCCTCCACCTCTATAATCATTAAATCCATTATATCTTATAAAACCTGGATAATCAGCGTGGCCTGGTCTCATTAAATCTTTAAGCTTTCCATAATCTTTTGAATGCTGATCGCTGTTTCTTATAACTGCACATAAAGGTGTGCCTGTAGTTCTTCCTTCAAAAAATCCACTTAATATTTCTGGTTTGTCAGCTTCTTTTCTTGCTGTAGAAAGTTTACTCTTCCCAGGAGCTCTCCTTGCCATTTCCTTTAAAACTTCATCTATGTCAATTTCCACACCTGATGGAAGTCCATCAATTGTAATTCCTATTCCTGCTCCATGGGATTCTCCAAATATAGAGACTTTTAATTTATTCCCCCACATTCCACTCATCAAAAATACCTCCTACATTTTTAAAGTCATGCCAGAATTCCGGATAAGATTTTGAAACACATTCATAATCCTTTATTATAATAGGTTCTTCACATACAGTTGATGCTATAGCAAGTGTCATAGCAATTCTATGATCCTTGTGGCTCCATACACTGCATCCACCTTTAAGCTTTGATACACCTTCTATAATTAATCCATCTTCTTTTTCTGTAATCTTTGCTCCAAGTTTATTTAACTCAGATGTTACTGCTGCAAGTCTGTCGCATTCTTTAATTCTAAGTCTTCCTGCATTAATTATTTCAGTAGTTCCTTTACATAAAGACGCTGCAAGAGATACCACTGGAATAATATCAGGACATTGAGAACCATCAACAATTGTTGAATTCAAATCACCATTTGTTTTACCAATTAATCCATTATCTTTATTCTCAATATTAACTCCCATTCTTTCTAAGATATCTATTACTTCCTTATCTCCTTGAAGAGAATCAAGTTTTAAATCATTAACTACAACTTCATTAGAAATAGCATCTGCACAAAGGAAAAATGCTGCTTGTGAATAATCTCCTTCTACTCTATAATCTCTTGCTGAATAAGTTTGATTTCCCTTAATTATAAATTCTTCATAATTATTATTTATTATTTCAACACCAAAATCTTTAATTGCACTTAAGGTTAAATCTATATATCCCTTTGATTCCATTTCTGTAGTTATTATTATCTTAGAATCACCATTCAAAAGAGGAAGTGTAAATAACAATCCTGTTATAAACTGTGAACTTATATTACCTTTTACTTTAAATTCACCTGATTTTAATTTTCCTTCAGTTTTTAGGTCTAATATTCCTTCTTTATAAGAATATTTTATTCCTTGTTCATCAAAAATTTTATAATATGTATCAAGAGGTCTCTTTCCTAGATTTCCTCTTCCTACAAATTTATTAACACCTTCAAATAATGCTGCTATAGGCACTAAAAATCTTAGTGTCGAACCTGATTCATTACAATCTATTATTCTTTCTTTACTTATATTTTTATTGATTTCATTATTTTTTGATTTTATTCCTATAACTTCAAGATAATCATCCTTTTTAGTTATTACAGCTCCTAAAGACTTCATAGCTTCAATTGTTGCTATAATATCATCAGAATAATCTATATTACTAACTTTACATGTACCATTGCTTAAAGCTGCACATATTACTGCTCTATGTGCCATACTTTTAGAAGGTGGTATTTTTACATCTCCCTTTAATTTTGTAGGATAAACTTTATAATCTCCCATTACTGCACCTCACTCTATTTAAAAAATTCAACACTAGTTTTTTCTAAGAATGACTTTCCTATAGATTTAAGCAATACAACCTTTAGGACATTATCAATATTCTTTTTATCTAATGAAATTGTATCAATAATCTTTGATTTCTCATCAATTTGAACTTCATAAGGAAGACCATATTGAATTAGTATTTCTTTAATATCCTCAGCAACACCTTTTTCAGTAATTCCCTTAGCTTCTGAAATCCTGCTTATTAAATACATTCCAATAGCCACTGCTTCTCCATGACTGAATCTCTTGAAATTATAGTATGCTTCTATTGCATGGCCTAAAGTATGTCCAAAGTTTAATAGCATTCTTTCTCCTGTATCTTTTTCATCATTTTCCACAACACACTTCTTAATGTAACAGCAATTGTGTATAATTTTTTCTATATTGTTCATAACTTCTTCTTTTGTTTTTAATCCCTTTAAAAAGTAGAAGAACTCTCTATCCTTTATACATCCATATTTAATTACTTCTGCCATACCATCTCTGTAAAATCTGTCATCTAATGTTTCTAACACATCAGGATCAATCAATACTAATTT
>JBJEJM010000085.1:0-5465 GCA_051878075.1 Clostridium sp.
AATGTAAGAGAATTTTTTAATGATGTAACTATATCAAGTATAGATACTAAAGTTTAATTATTAATTAAAATTATTTGAATTTTAGATATTTTTCTATAAGTAAAATAATAGAAATTATATATGAATTATATATGAAATATATAAAATCCCCATAATTTAAGGAGAAAAAAAATGACTCAGAAAAAAAAGGCAGCAGCATTAAAATATGAATTTAATAGTGATGCTCCAACTGTAGCTGCAGCTGGTATGGGGCATATTGCAGATAGAATAATTGAAAAGGCAAAGGAAAATGAAGTTCCAATAGTTTATAATAAAGAACTTACAGATCTATTATGTAATGTAGATGTAGGAACTGAAATTCCAGAAGAATTATATGAAGCAGTAGCACATGTAATAGCATTTGTTGCAGATTTAGATAAGAAAAGATAGTTAATTGAGCTGATAGTTAGAAATTATAATTAATAATTGTAACTATCAGCTTTTGTATTTTAACAATAAATATTTCTAAATTGATATTTTGTATTAAATAAAGTGCGATTATTGTGATAAAATTAAATGACAATAATAAAGTTAAAAATATACATTATATAAAACAGAAAGGTGATAAAATTAATGGCGCTTTATACTATTTCAGATTTACACTTAGGATTCAATGTTGAAAAACCTATGGATATATTTGGGGATAAATGGAAAAATCATTGTGAAAAAATAAAGAAAAATTGGCTTGATAAAATAACAGATGAAGATACAGTACTTATTGCAGGTGATATTTCATGGTCCTTAAAGCATGAAGATAGTAAGTATGATTTAGATTGGATTAATGAGCTGCCTGGAAGGAAAATAATAAGCAAAGGAAACCATGATTATTGGTGGAGCAGTATTTCAAAGTTAAATGCAATGTATGAAAACACTAAATTCCTTCAAAATAATTATTATATTTATGAGGATTATGCTATATGTGGAACAAGAGGATGGATTTGTCCTGGAAGTGAAAAATTTACGGCAAAAGATGATAAGATATATAAAAGAGAACTTATCAGGTTAAGGTTATCATTAGATGAAGCAAGAAAAAATGGATTTAAAAAGATAATAGTTATGCTTCATTATCCACCAACAAATGAAAAATTTGAAAAATCTGATTTTATAAATATTATAAATGAATATAATGTGGAAAAAGTTATCTACGGTCATCTTCATGGCCCAGTACTAAGAGGAAAACTGTTTACAGGAATATTTGATAATGTTGAATATATCTTGTCATCAGCAGATTATATAGATTTTAATCCTATAAGAATACTATAAATTTAAAGGTGCTGTTGCATTAAATATAATGACAATACATTGGTATACATAAATTTTTATGCAACAGCTCTTATTTATGTACTATTTATTTTTTATTAGATTTTTTGCGTTACGAGCCATTTCTTTTATTTTTATAGATGAATTAGTGTGAACTATTGTTTTTGAGAGCCAAATCAATGCTTTGTCATCTTCTCCAATTCTTCTATATAATTCACCTATAAGATATGTTAATGAATCCATTTGCAGACCATAACAAGGCAGAACTTCATTTTCATATGTATCTATAAATCCTTGCACTGCTTGTCTTAAAAATGAAATTTCAGAGGTGTTATCATTAAGAAGACGGAACATCCATGCTATTTTCAGTGAAATTATAGCTTTGGTACTGTCATGACTAGAGGTAAGCATTGCATTTAAAAGTGCCAGCTTATAACGCTCAATTGCTATTTTTTCATTAAAAGTATCGGGATAATTTTTAGGTGTCCATTTAGGAGTTATGTTACTTTTGACTAGCTCCTTTCTGAAATTTCGAATACTGTCAAAATCAGATTTCAAAGCAGTATAACCACAAGAGTTGCACATCCATACATCATAAAAATAAGGATTTATTTTAGGAGTATATCTAATAAAAAAATCAGAATCCTTTGAATCAATTCTGGCTGATTTAGATTTTACACACGGTGTTTTGAAAGTAGAATTACAAACTGGACATGTTACAGTTTTATCAAATAAATAATTACGTACATCATTTTCCATAGCTAAATTACCTCATATAAACAAAATTATATAGATAATTATACCATAATATATGATTTAATATTATATATTTAGTATATAAATAAGGATAAATTTAGTAATAAATATGGAATTATATATTATGATTTTTTATATTAAAATATGAATTATAATTATACATAATTTAAACTTTTTGTTATAATAGTAACGTATTATACGATAAAAGTGATATGATAAAAAGGATGATATCAATGGCTATAAATGATTGGAAAAGTTTTTTAATACCTTATGAACAAGCAGTTGATGAGTTGAAGGTTAAATTAAGATCTATTAGAAAAGAATATAGAAGAAAAAATGAATATTCACCTATAGAATTTGTGACTGGAAGGGTAAAAGAAGTTTCAAGTATGTTAGAAAAGGCAAATAAATTTGGAATACCTTTGGATAGAGTAGGATATGAACTTGAAGATATAGCTGGATTAAGAATAATGTGTCAGTTTGTTGATGATATAGATACTGTTGTTGAGTTATTGAGAAAACGTAAAGATATGCAGATACTTTATGAAAAGGATTATGTAAGAAATGTAAAAGAAAGTGGATATAGAAGTTATCATATGATAATTAAATATCCTGTAAATATGGCTGAAGGTCCAGTTGAGATTTTAGCTGAATTTCAAATAAGAACACTTGCAATGAATTTCTGGGCGACAATAGAGCATTCATTAAATTATAAATATAAACAGCATATACCAGAGAAATTAAAAGAAAAACTTAAACGTTCAGCAGATGCAGCATTTAGGCTGGATGAAGAAATGCTTGAAATAAAGGATGAGATTAAGGATGCTCAAAAATTATTTGAAGTTAAATCACATTTAATTACAAGTATTATGAATGCACTTTTAACGTTAATGTCATTAGGTAAAACTGCCGAGGCATCAAGATATGAAAAAACATTAAATAAATTAATTGAAGAAGGAGAAATATGGGAGCTTAATAGCTTACTTTTTTCTGTTCAAAGAGAAATTGAAAAATTTAAGGATTAATATAGAGGGGCTATGTTTGAGTATAATACTTGGACATAGCTATTTTGATAATTGTATATATAGAAAGGAGGATTTAATTGGGATTAAACTGTTAAAAATCCTGATTAAAAATGAATATGAATAAAGATGAGATATTAATTAAGTTAAAAACTGATCCTGAATATATTAAGAATTTAGAAGATAGTGATGATACATTTAAGGAATTTATTATAAAAAATAATGGAACAAATATAAAATATATAAACAATCCAAGCAGGAAGCTCCAGATAGAAGCCATAAAGAAAACTCCATTGGCATCTAAATATATTGATAATATGGAAGAAGATATTGCAATAATGTGTGTGAAAAGTGCATGGAATTCACTAGAATATATAAAATTAAAAACTAAAAAAGTAATTGAAGAAGCTATTAAGACAAAGGGGTGGGCTATACAGTTTGTAGATAATCCAAGTGAAGAGCTACAGATTATAGCAGTTACTCAGGATTATGATTCGATAAAATATATAGAAAATCCCAGTGAGGCAGTTCAGCTTAAAGCAATAGAATCGTATTATGCAGCTATAAAATATATAAAAAATCCTACATTAAAAGCTAAGGTGGAGTCAGTCAGGAAAAATGGAGAAGCTATAAACTACATGAGAAGTTATGATTTGGATGATATAAAGCTATTTATAGAAGCTAATATTAATGTGGTTAAATATATATATGATAGTATAGATGTTGAATTAGTTATAGAAGTGCTTATGGAGATAGTAAAAAGGGACGATATAAGCAGAGAGTACATAAAGAATTTCTTAGAACTTGAAATTTTAGAAATGGATAAAATTGATTTTATCAAACAATATGGAAGTAAGAATGCAAAAAAATATCTTGTAGACTATAAGTTATCAATATAGTGAGAGGAGGAAGAAAAAGTGAATTATAAAGAATGTTTAAATGCAGTCAATCTTGTACTTGAATCTAATGAAGTGCCATTAATAATTGGAGAAAGTGGTATTGGTAAAACATCTTTAGTTAAGCATATTGCAAAGGAAAATTCATATTATTTAGTTACTATTGATGCTAATTTATTAAAAGAAGGGGAAATTGGTGGACTTCCATTAGTCGATAACAAAACAACAATTTATGCAACTCATCATAAACTTGTTGAGATAACAAATATATTAAACAAGGATAAAGATAGAAATGTAATCTTATTTATAGATGAATTGAATAGATGTGATCATGCAGTGGCACAGGAACTTATGAATCTTATATTAAATAGAGAAATAAATGGCTATGTCTTAGATGAGAGAGTAAAAGTGATTGCAGCAATGAATCCTTCAAACAGAAATGATGAATTTTATAACAGCCAATATGAAGTTGTAGATTTAGATCCAGCACAGGAAGACAGATTTGTCTGGATTAGGCTTGATTCTGATGTTAAGGAATGGATAAAATGGGGGATGAGCGAAGAGGGAAATATACATGAACATATAATAGAATTTTTATCTGAATTTCCTCAATATTTACATACTCCTGATAGTAATGAAACTATAAAGGCTACACCAAGAAGCTGGGAGAGAGTATCAAAGTCATACAAAGTATATATAAAAAATAAGGATAAATATCCTATTGAAACATTACTAAATGTAGTTAAAGGAAATGTTGGAGCAAGTATTACAAATGATTTCAGCAGTTTTTTAATAAATCTAAAAAAGCCATTGATAAAAGCTGAAGAATTATTTGAAAATGATATTTTAGAATTTGATTTAAAGGAAAAAATACAAAAGGAAAATCACTCTAGATTATATATATTGATTAAAAATGCTATAGAGTATATAAAGAATAATGAAAGTGAACGAAACTTAAATTTATTTTCGGAAGTACTTGATTTATATCCAAGAGATTTAAGACTTGGAGTAATGAAGGAAATAAAAAGAGATTATAGAGACAGCATATATGAAAAATTATTAGATAATGATAAGTTTATAGAAGCATTCTTTAATATATTTAAATAATCATTAGGAAGTGAAATTTTATGGAGTTTAATCAAGAAAGAGAAGAACTTTTAAGAGAAATTTACTCTATGGATGAAAAAATCACCTTAGATGATTTTTATAAAAGAAAGTTTTTTGATTTAGTTGAAAATGTTATATTATTCATGATGCAAGGACAAGATGCGTTTTTTGGGCAGTTTATGCTTAGAGTAAAGCGTAGAATAAGATTAGATATAAAAGTACCAATAGCAACAATTCCAAAGCGTGATGGATTTAATATGTACTTTAATCCAATGCTATTTCTTAACTGTAGTCAGAAAGAAATGGCAGCTTTATTGAAGCATGAAATATACCACATAATTAATCTTCATTTTGAGCGAGAAAAACAGCTTAAGAATAGATTTAG
>JBJEJM010000086.1:0-1499 GCA_051878075.1 Clostridium sp.
ACTATTTTGACTTTTTTATTTGTTTCATTGATATACTTATGCTCTACATCTGATTTAAACAATAATGCATCTTGTGGCAGTACAGTATAATCTGTATCTCCTACCTTTAGTTTTAAAGTTCCTTCTATTCCAATGATATATTCACTAGTTTTTTCACCATGAGCCCCACTATAATAAGTAGCACCTGGTTCAATTTCTATTACATATATCTCAAAGTTTCTCTTTTTTTCAAAAGGGAAGTAAGTATAAACCGTATATTGGCCTGGTACTTCTTTTGTTGGAATCAGTTTATTATGGTCTACTTCATACACGTCCATATCAGGCTCTTGAATCAAGTCATCAAATTCTACTCTTAGTCCGCTGACTATCTTTCCTAGAGTTCCAAGTGTAGGATTTGATTCTCCTCTCTCAATCTGTCCAAGCATACTTTTGCTTACTCCAGTCTGCTCTGCAACTTCCTCAAGACTCATTTTTCTTGACGTCCTGATTCTCTTTAAATTTAAAGCTGTATTACGAACTAAAAAATCCGACTTGTCCATAAAATTCCTTCTCTCTTATTAAAACTTCAAATTATTAAATTACTACTTAACATATTACAACATTAATATACTTACTTCAATTTAAATGTAATTCTTTTGACTAAAATTATTTTTTAATAAAGATATCCCGCAAAACCCAAATTGCAATTATATATGATAAATATTTGAATTTATTAATGCAGCATATCCTTTTATTCATTGTGTTCTTAAAATTCTATATTACATAGCTTTTCTATATATTTCTGCAATCTGTTCCTTAGTAAATACAACTGGATTATTTGCTACACTGGCTGCTGAAACTTTCATACAGTTTTCAGCCATCCAGTGAATATCTTCTTCTGTAAGACCAAGATGTGATAGAGTTACATCTAAGTCAAGCTTCTTAAGCATTGTTTTTATCTTCACAGAACAATCCTCTGCTGCAATACCACCAAGAATTCTTGCAATTTTACTGAATTTATATCTATCACCCTTATAAGATGCTTCTATTACTACAGGAGCTAATGCTGCTAGTCCCTGACCATGAACTATATCCTTTAATCCGCTTGCTGGATGTTCCATTCCATGTGCAAGTGTAACTCCTGCTGTATTTATAACCATTCCTCCTATAGTACTTGCAAGTGCAATCTTCTCCCATCCTTCTTTATTTGATGGATCATTATATACATTTACTAAATTTTCTGCAATCAGTGAAATTCCATACAAACTTAATGCATCAGTAAAAGGCTGTGAAATTTTAGATGTATATGCCTCAATGCAATGACACAATGCATCAAATCCTACAGAAGCTAAAACCTTCTTTGGCATAGTCATCATACATTCTGGATCTACAATAGATGCTTTTGCTATAATTGCACTGCATCGTAAAGACTTCTTATCTCCATTTTCAGGATTAGTCAACACAGCAAATCCATTTCCTTCTGAACCAGTACCACATGTTGTAGGAATGAGAACTAATGG
>JBJEJM010000086.1:1599-5444 GCA_051878075.1 Clostridium sp.
CCAGATTTTTTTGCACTGCTTCTTCCTGTAACAATCAAAGCTTTTTTACCATAAGCTGATGCAATGGTTCCAGCTTCTTTTACTTTTCCAAATCCAAATACAATATTTACTGGCAAGAAATATGAAAAATCCATTTGTGGAGCTGTGTATTGTACACTTTCCTTTTCCATATCTGTATTCATTGCTTCTACTGCTGCATTAACTGCTTCTTCCATATCACGATCTGCTTCTTCTGTTTCAATTTCTTCTTCATTTTCACCTAACTCATCATTTGCAACATCAATATGTGATCCGAATTTTTCTTTATACTTAATCTTACTTACAATGCAGAATACAAATCCTAATAAGCACCATCCGCCTGCCATGATCCATTCCTGCCATACAAGTGAGCACCCTGAATTAGGAATAATGTACATTGCTACCATGAATCCTGACATAAGAACTGCAATAGCACCTACTAATTTATAATTTTTAACTTTATATGGACGTTTTAAATCAGGCTGTTTTTTTCTTAAGATTACAAAAGATAAAGCAACCATGCAGTATGCCATACAGCATCCAAAGTTACCTGCATCCATAATCCATAAAAGCATCTTTCTTCCAAAAAAAGGAGCAATAACTGATAATCCACCTATTAAATAAAGTGCATTAACTGGTGTTTTGTATTTTGCATGCAATTTTACAAAGAAACGTGGAATCATATATGATTCTGCCATAGAATACATAGCACGGCTTCCACCAATCATGAATGAATTCCAGCTTGTTACTATACCGCACATACCACCAACAATCATTACTTTTGCCATTATGGAGCTATTGAAAGCCTTTGCCATGGCATCAGCAGTAACTAATCCGCTTCCTTCTTGAGAATTAACTATATCATTTGCATTCATAAGATATCCTACTGAAATTATTATCAATGCATAAAATGCAACTGCAAGGATAATTGAAAGAACTAATATTCTGCCTATTTTCTTTAGTGGAAGATTTATTTCTTCAGCTGCCTGAGGAATAACATCAAAACCAATGAAAAAGAATGGTGTTACAACTGCAACACTAAATATTGTTTTTATAATGCTTTCTGCTGAATCCCCAGCAAATAATTGTCCTTGAAGATTAGATACATCACCAGTTATGGCAGATGATACTATCAACAATATACCTACGCCTCCAATAATTAGTGTAAGTATTGTCTGCAGATTTGCTGCTGTTTTTGCACCCTTAATATTTATGAATGTAATAATAACAGATAATATAATTGCTACTGCAACCCACGATGCATAAACATCAAATCCAGCTATTGTATATAAATATCCTTTTAAAAAACCTGGATAAATATATTGAATTATAGTAGGAAGTGCACATGCTTCAAAACATACGACACTAACATAACCAAGAATAATTGCCCATGTACATACAAATGATCCTATAGGCCCCATTGCTTTATAACTAAATACATGCTCTCCTCCACACTGTGGCATAGCTGCTGTAAGTTCTGCATATGTAAGGCCTACAAAGAAAATCATAACACCACCAAGGGCAAAACCTATTGCTGCTCCAAGTACTCCTCCTTTTTCAATCCAGTCACCAGAAGATACTACCCATCCCCATCCAATCATGGCTCCAAATGCGATAACAAGAATATCCCATGCACTAAACACTTTTTCAAATTCAGATTTCTTCTTCTCCATTTGCATAATCCCCCTTTTTATTCAAACAAAAAAGGCATTAAAATAAAACTCATAACGTTTATCTTTAACACCCTTGCTAAATTCTTATATATTTCAATTTTATATACCTGTCAATCTTCAAATCTTAAATCAATCAACTGCTCTATATATTTTGCTGTTTTTGCCCATCCAAGAACACTGCTGTCAATCATCATATGACGATTATGTCTGTCCCCACGATGTGTACCTGTTATATATTTATAACGTGAATGAAGCTGTTCATCATTATACTTAACCATTTCCTCTGCTTCTTTTTCTGATACATTATTCTGTTCCATAACTGACTGTACACGTACTTCTTTAGGAGCATAAATGAAAATATTCAAACAGTCTTTACAATCTTTTAAAACATAATCGCTGCATCGTCCAATAATTACACATGAATGCTTCTTTGCAAGCTTTTGAATTACTTCAAATTGTGTATAAATTACACGGTTTGTAAGATTAGCATAACGTGGACCATACTTTGTTTCATATTCATATCTGACATTGCTTTTAGTATCTGCCTGTTCTACAAGTTCACGTTTTACACCTATTTTCTCTACAACCTTATCAACCAGATCTCTATTGTAATATTCAATTCCAAAAGATTCTGCAATCATTTTTCCAATCTCAGGACCGCCGCTGCCATATTCACATCCAATTGTTATAACAATATGCTTTTGTTTCATTAGCTGTTCACCCCTTTAATTTGATCTTTGCAACAGATTAAATACTTTAACTCAAAAAATATAAAAATATATTAACTTTATACATAATTCCAAATATCAAATCTTATTTCGCTAAGGAATTATTCTATAGATTCCTTAGTGAAATATTTATAAGTTTTATTTAGCAATAGCTTCAACAGCTTCTTTATTAGCTGCAACAGCTTTAACAGCTTCTTTAATAATTTCAACTGCTTTATTACAATCAGCTTCAGTTATTATTAGTGGTGGAATCATACGAATGATATGTGCTCCAATTGCTGTGATTAAAAGCTTTCTATCTAAACATGCATGTTTAACATCTACTCCGCTTATAGTGTCATCAAATTCAACACCTACTAATAATCCTTGTCCTCTTACTTCTTTTACATGTGGTACACTCTTTAATTTATCCATGAAGTAAGCACCCATTTTCTTTGCATTTCCTGCAAGATCACGATCAAGAAGTTCATTAACTTCTGCAAGAGCTGCTGCACAGCATACTGGGTGACCACCAAATGTAGTACCATGTGAACCTGGTGTAAATGCCTTTGATACTTCTTCAGTTGCACATATAGCACCAATTGGCATACCGCCTCCAAGAGCTTTTGCCATTGATACGATATCTGGTTTGATTCCATAATTCATAAATGACATTACTGCACCAGTTCTGCACCATCCGCTTTGTACTTCATCAATAAGTAATAACATATCATTTTCATCACAGAATTTTCTAAGCCCTGTCATAAATTCCTTTGTAGCTGGGTGAACGCCGCCTTCACCTTGTACTGGTTCTATCATGATTGCAATTGTATCTTCTGTACATGCATCTTTAAAAGCCTGAAGATTATTATATTCTGCATATGTGAAACCATCTGTCATAGGTCCGAATCCAATCTGACATCCGTTATCTGGCTGGCCTGTTGCAGACATTGCTCCAAATGTTCTTCCGTGAAAACCATCTTTAGCTGTTACTATGTTATATCTCTTTGGTCCGTATTTTTCAACACCATATTTACGAGCCATCTTAATCATTGCTTCATTTGCTTCTGTACCTGAGTTTTGAAAGAATATCTTGTCCATTCCAATTGTAGTACATACTTTTTCAGCTAAAAGAGCTTGTGGAATTGTATATGGATAGTTGAATGTATGCATTATATCTTCAACTTGATCTTTTACTGCTGCCACAACTTTTTCATTACAGTTACCTGCTGAATTAACTGCTATACCTGCATAGAAATCAAGATATGGAGTTCCATTTTCATCATATATATATTGATCTTTAGCTGTTTCTGCAACAAAATCAAAACGTTCATATGTTTCAATCATATACTTATCTACTTTTTCTTTAATGTCCTTTGCACTTAATCCTAAATCTTTTAATTTCATATTAATCTCCCCAATCCAGCCTTAGTGGCATTTTAATTTT
>JBJEJM010000087.1:0-7059 GCA_051878075.1 Clostridium sp.
GTCTTCAAATATCCTATATCTTTAAGTTTCTTTATAGTTTCAGCACGAGTTGCTGGAGTACCTATACTAAATCCACTTAATATTGCCTGCATCATTTCTTCTGAGTCTTCTTTTCCTTCGATTCCTTTTCCACACGTTTCCATTACCCTTAAAAGAGTTTTTTCTGTATGGTGTTTAGGCGGCTTCTTAGTAACTGCGCTTACTTTTGATTTTGTTATATCAACCACTTCATCAACTTCAATTTTAGGAAGGATGACATCTTTGCTTTCGATCTTTTCGACTTTTTTCCATCCCTCTACAAGCTTTACTTTTCCTTTTGACATGAAAATGCCTTTCACATCAGGATTATCAGGCTTCAATGTTACCTTTGTTTCTTCAAATTGTGCTACAGGCATAAACTGCATTATAAATCTATTTTTTATGGCTTCGTATACTATTTTCTCATCTGGACTTAATCCTGATGGTTTAATATACGTAGGTGTTATAGCACTATGGCTTTCTACCTTTGAACTATCAAATATTCTCTTTGATGTTGTAAATTTAATTTCATCTTCATAAGGCAGCCCTGTTTTCAATGTTTCAAGAACCTTTCTAGCCCTGTCTTTTAAGCTTTCTTCTAAAACTACACTTGCTGTTCTAGGATATGTAGTCAGCTTTTTTTCATATAATGACTGTGCTACTTTTAGTACCTTATCTGATGTCCATCCTTTATATTTACTTGTAATATACCCTTGCAGATTTGATAAATTAAATAAATATGGCGGATATTCTTTTTTTAATTCTGTCTGCTTATTTGTTATTTTAGCTGTTGATCCGTCCAATAAAGGAAGCAGTTTATTTAAATCTTCTTTTTTATCAAATTTTTCAGACTCGTTTTCATAGTATAAACCTTCAAATTCCTCTTTATCAGAAGCCTTAAAATTAGATATTAATTTATAATATGTAGTAGCCTTAAAATTTTCTATTTCCTTATCCCTATCATATATTATCTTTAATGTAGGTAATAAAACTCTCCCAATATTTATAGTCTTATTTTCTTCAAATTTGTACTTTAACGTACTTACTGATGTTAAATTTATTCCTATTATCCAGTCACTCCACTGCCTTCCAATACCAGCATCCTGCAATGACTGCATTTCTTTATTATCTTTTAGTGACTCCATTCCTTTTTTTACTTCATCTGGAGTCCATTCATTTAATAGTAGTCTGTAAATAGGCTTTTCTACTTTAAAATAATCAAATATCTCATCTGCTATGACCTGACCTTCCCTATCAAAGTCCGTTGCAGAAATTATCCCATCTACATCATCTCTATCTATAAGGCTTTTTATGATTGCCAGTTGTTTTTTAGCACCTTTATCTTCGATACTTCTATTAACACTATCACATTTAACCTTATATAAAAAATGTTCTGGTATAAAAGGAAATTTTTCAAATCTCCATCCTTTCATACTCTCATCATAATCTTTTGCATCATAAAGCTGTAAAAGATGTCCAAATGCCCATGTTATATAATAGCCGCTGCCTTCAAAATAGCCATCTCTTCTAGTTTTTATTTTAAAAGCATCTGCAATATTTTTAGCTACAGATGGTTTTTCCGCAATAATCACTTTAGCCATGCTATCTTTTTCTCCTTTCGGTTATTATTCAGTACTTTATATATTAACACTAATCATAAAATAAAACCAGTTCACAATAAACTGGTTTCATTAAAATAATACTTACATCTCATTAAGCATCCATACAAAGAAGTTTAAAACTGCTGCATAAATACTCCATATTAAATATGGCATCATTAACAATGCAGGAATCTTACCACCCTTTGCATAAAATCTTTTTATAGTGATTAAAATAAATATTATAAGAATTACAAGTTCTATAAATGCTACTCCATATAGCCTTAATCCAAAAAATATAATGCTCCATAAGAAATTTAAAAGAAGCTGTATATAGTAAATAAACATGGCTGAACTTGAATCTACTTTTTCATATTTAAGTATATAAATCTTATATGCTGCAATTCCCATTAATATATATAATATAGTCCATACGATAGGAAATACAAATCCTGGTGGTGCAAATGCCGGTTTCTGAAGCTGTTCATATATTTCCTCGGTCTTAGGCAGCAGTTTATTAATTAAAAATCCAATAAAAAGCGGAACTGTTACATTTATTATTAATGGTATTGCCTTTATCTTTATATTTTTTTTATCCATAATCAGCACCTCATAATTAAATATTTTTACATTAAGATGCTATATTATATGCTGCATAGCTACATAATAGACATATATGTATAATACATATTACCAGACTATAATTATTAATGTCTTAATACTCCGCTGCTTATTAATTTTTCACCTAACTTATCTGTCAGTTTATTAATAGGTCCTTTCAGGAATATTCCCATAATAATTGAAACACCCATATATATACTCAAAATTTTTATATCTTTAATCAATATAGGATATACTATTCCAGCCATTATCTGTCTCATTCCATTTATGGCATATGTAAATGGAAGATAATCTATTATCTTATGGAAAAATGAAGGTGTCACTTCAATTGGGAATGTACCACTTGTTCCTGCAATCTGTAATACCATGATAACTACAATTCCAGCCTTTCCAACATCATCAAAAAGACTTGCAGCTGTATATATTATTGTAGTAAATACTAAAGCAAGAAAAGCACCAAATAATATAAATTTAAATGGATGAACGGCATAAGCCTTAAGACCATATATATAACCAATACACGCTACTACAGCACCTGCTACTGTAAATGTATAAAATGTCAACAGCTTTCCTAAATACACTTGATACGGTCTTAATTCAACGCCTTCTTCAAGATTATCTGCCTTTAATGACATCAAGGCACTTGCTATAAGTGCACCTACCCATATACATAGTACAACATAAAATGGTGCACTTGATGATCCATAATTAGGCCATAAGAACATTCTATTATCTTCTATTTCAATTGGATCTGCCATAAAGCTGCTTTGATCATTCCAATTATTCGTTATCATATCCATTATTTCATTGAATTTATCATCTTCATCCATTTCTCTAAGCTTATCTGCTATCTCATGAACCTTATCCTTTGCTTCTGGAAATTTATCTTTAAGCTCTGATAATTTATTTCCTGTAAAGTCTATAGTATCTTGAGTAGAACTCAAAATATTATCCAGATCAGGAAGCATATCCTGAGCCTGCTTTAAAATATCTACTGCAATATTCAATATATATTTTACTGATGTAAGTCCATCATTTATTCCATCAATAATCTCTGAATCGTAACTGTCAATAATATCACTAAGCAGTGTATTTACATCATCCACGTTACTTCTAATGCTGGTTAATGTATCTAAATCTAATCCTTCACCATTATCTAGATCTTCAATTTTTTCATCTGCTTTTTTAATTACTAAATCAAGCTTTTCTTCAGCATCATCAAGTCTATTCATTAAAATAGTAATACTTTTATTTACTTCTTTAAGACTGTCTTTTATATCTTCTAAGAAATCTTTTTGTTCCTCAAGATTATCCTGTATATTTTTAATATTTTCATCTTCTATTTCTATAGAATCATCAATATGAAATTCTGGAATATCATAATCTATTATTTTCTTTAAAAACTGTTTTATGCTTTTCAGCATTCCTTTAACTTCACTAACTGTCACTTTTGTAGAATCAGCAGTTTCAGAAATCATTATAAGTGATTTTCTTGCTGCATCTGGAAGAATATTTTCATCTAGATTCTTAAGTGTTACCGATGCATTGTCCATTAATCTCTGTGAAGATAAAAGATCATCCTTTATTCTTGGCGAAATTTCATCAACACTATCTTGAACCTTATCAACTATATAATCACTATTATCTATAAAATCATTACTTGAATCTAAAATATCAGAAACAGTAGGAAGTATATCATTTGTTTTTACTAGTAGTTCTTTTGTATCTCCAACACCATTTATTGTATCATCTAATATACTTTCCAGTTCTGGCATTTCATCATCCAATTCATATATCTTATTAATTATGTACCTTATGTCATTTCGTTTTCCATTAAGTTCTTCACCAGTTTCATTTACTATTCTGAACATAACTCCTGTAACAGCTTTTATTATATTTTCATCAAGCTGACTTTTAACACTTTCTGCTCCTGCATCTGTCAATTTAGGTGCAATAGCATTTTTCTTTTCATTAACAGTATATATCAGCTTAGGTTTTACAACTTCTTTTTCCAGAAATGTAGTTACATTTTTTGAAAAATCCTCTGGCACAACTATTGTTGCATAATATCTTTCATGCATTAATCCATCTTCTGCTTCTTCATCACTTACAAACTGCCAGTGCATTTTATCATTATCCTTAAGATTATCAATAAGTTCTTCACCAATATTTATATCCTGGTCCTTATAGACAGTTCCTTCATCTTTATTTACTACTGCTATTTTTATTGCTCCAGTATTTGCATATGGATCCCACGATGCTTTAATATTGGTCAAGGAATATAAGGATGGAATCAATATTATAACAAGCGCTATTATAATTGCTGCCCAGTTTGTAAAAACTCTTTTCATATCTCTTATATAAATTTTAAATATATTTTTCATCTATTATCCCTCACCAATTATATAAATACCTTGCTTTCTTTAAGTTTATCAAGAAAAGGCTTTATCCCTTTATTACTCACACTTTTACATATGATTCCAATTATAATTGATCCCACAGCATATGAGCATAAAATCAATATATCTTTAAATAATATTGAATGAACAATCCCTGCCATTATCTGCCTTGTACCACTTATTGCATATGTAAATGGTAAGAATGGTGAAATAATCTGGAACATTCTTGGATTTACTTCTATTGGGAAATTTGCACTACTAGCTCCTATCTGAACAACAAGAAGTATAATTCCAATTACTATACCACCATGAGCAAATAAACTTGTTACTGTATATACTATAATCATAAATACAATACTTAAAAAAATACTAAATAGTACAAATGCTGCTGGATGAACTGCATATACCTTTAATATATATAATGCACCTAAACTTGCTACTGTTGCTTGAAGTATACCTATACCTACAAATAACGCCATTCTTCCAAAATATACTTCATAAGGTTTATAATGTTCTTCACCTTCTTCTGCATGAACTTCTGTACCTAATAGCATTGAAAGCATATATGCTCCTACCCATAAACATAATGTATTATAAAATGGTGTTGCTGTAGATCCATAATTAGGCCATGGAAATAATCTGTTATCCTCAATTTCAACAGGACTTGCTAAGAAATCACTCTGTGCCTGCCAGTTATTAGTTATTAATTCTAACATCTCATCAATATCATCTTTATCATCAAATTCTTTTATTCTGAATGCTAATTTATGAACCTTATCCTGCAGCTCTGGAAAATCTTCTTGAAGTTTTACAAGCTCATCATGTGATCTATTTGAAATATCTTTAAATGTATCGAGAAGATTATCAAGATCTGGGAAAATTCCTCTACCTTGTCCTAGTAATGTCAATCCATTATCTCCAATATTTCTTATTAAATCTATTTCATCATTTATATCATTTATGACATCAACGCTATAATCATCAATTATATCTGATACAAGTCCATGTACATCATTTAAAAGATTTCTAGTATCAGTCAGAAATTGAGTATCTATTCCGTCACCATTATCCACATCTTCAATTTTATCTTCAATTCTATCTATAACTACAGTAAGTCTTTCATCAATAGTATCCAATCTGCCATTAATAGTTTTTATTATTTTTCTCATTTCTTTTAAATTTTCCTGCATGCTTTCAATAGCTGCAACCTGCTTATTATATTGATCTATAAGATGTTGAATTTCATCAGTTATTTCTATTTCTTCATCAATATGAATTTTAGGAATTTCTATGTCAGCTACCTTATTTATTACCTTTGATAGTTTTTTCAGCATATCTCGAGTATTCTGTACTGTAACCTGTGTTGCTTCTGATGTATCTAAAATTGACAAAAGTGCTTTCTTTTCCATTTCAGGTATTATATTTTCATCAATATTTCCTAAAATGACACTCATTGAATCAAGCTGCTTCTCTAAATCCTTCAAGCTGTCTTTAATTGCTGGAGATAATTCATCAAGCTGGCTTTGTAAATCATCTAAATCACTTAAGCTGTCATCTATAAAATCCTCACCTGCATATGAAATCTCATCAACTAATGGAATAAGATTTTGAACCTGCTCCATAACATCACTTGCATTTACTGTTCCATCAACAGCACCATCAATTAATTTTTTCAATGAAGGCATATTATCATCCAGCTCATATACAGCATCCATTATATTTCTCAGCTGGCTTCTGTTATTTTCAATATCTACTCCAACTTCATTACATACCCTGAAAACCAATCCTGAAACAATTTTAACTATATTTTCATCAACCTGACCCTTTACTGTTTTTACTGCTTTATCAGTAAATTTGGGTACAATAGGATTCTTTTTTTCATTTACTGTATAAATAAGCTTAGGCTTTTCCACATTCTTTTCTACTAATGTAGTAACCTTTTGTGAAAAATCCTCTGGAATTAATATCATTGCATAATATTCTTCCATCAAAACACCATTATCAGCTGTTTCTTTATCTACAAAGTCCCACCCCATGGCATCATTTTCTTTTAACTCATCAATTAACGTATCACCTATATTAAGTTCCTTTTCTTTAAATACAGTTCCCTTATCTTCATTTACTACTGCAACTTTAATTCCAGATGTATTAGAATAAGGATCCCATGATGCATATACATTTATAAGAGAATATAATGAAGGAATAAGAATAAGCCCCCCTATTACCATTAGTGCAATCCAATTTGTCACTATATTTTTAAAATCTTTTTTAACTATTTTTATTATGTTTTTCATTAATATGTTCCTCTTAAAAATTTATTAGTATTATTTTATGATATATTATAGCACAAAAATGACTTATGGTCATTTTTAAAACATTAAATTATATTATTTTTTGTTCTATATTATTTATACGTTATATAG
>JBJEJM010000087.1:7159-16884 GCA_051878075.1 Clostridium sp.
AAATAAAAAAAGTGGCAGAGCCACTTTTTTCATTTAATTAGTCAATCTACTACTATACCTATAGAATCATCAAAGATCTTAATATCAACATGCCTTCCATCAATATCTTCTGATTTATCTTCTTTTATTCCATCAATGTCATTTAATAATTTATATTCATTTCCAGGAAATATACACTTAAATATTTCTTTTAATTTTTCATTAAATACCATACAGTTTTTTCTTATTAATATGCTGCAGGCTCCACTATCAAAGACATTTACAGTTGCATACTGTTCACTGCCTTCCTTTCCATCATACCATGTATATCTATAACCTTCTGAATACTTGGCATCTGTGCTATTATAATCAACAATACGTTCCTTTGAACTATAACCTAAATTTTCAATCTTAGAATTTATATCTATATTTGATTTTATAGTGTCAGGAATATTGTTTGTCCACGCTCCATTGTTATTTAAATAGTATTTTCCAATATAACAGTCATGAGCCATTGCTCCACTATTATACATATAGTACCAGTTTCCTCTATCCAAAATCCATCCTGTCTGCATTATTCCATCATTATTAAAGAAATACCATGTTCCATCATTGTCTTGAAACCAGCCAGTTTTAAAAGAACCATTTTTAAAATATCTCCATTTTCCTTCATCAGAATGCCATCCATCAGAATCACTAGTTGTATTGCTTACTTTATTATCCACTGCATAAGAATTATATGATATTAATGGCATAGAAATAACTGCTATACCTATTAATACTAATAATTTTTTTAAATTTTTCTTCATGATTCAAATCACCTCTATAATACTACATCTATTTATGTAATATTATACCACTAAATATAATTAGAAATTGATAATTATAAGCCTACTGATTCATAATTAAGCCTCTGTTTTCCAGCTTTCAAATGATTTAATCCTATTCTGTATTTATAAATAAACTCTATTTTTCAAATACTCTTTTAAAATTTCATCAGATACTTTTCTTGATTTAAATTCATTTTCATCAAATTTATATACAGGCATCACACCCATCAATGAATTTGTCAAAAACATTTCATCAAAATTGTTAACTTCATTAGGATAAATCACCTTTTCCAATACGTCATATTTATCAAGAATATATTTTCTTATTGTTCCATTAAGCATACCGCAGGATAAATGTGGTGTAAAAATCTTATTTTCTTTAACGAAAAATATATTGCTTGTTGCACCTTCTGTAAGCTGACCCTTTGTATTTAAAAATACTGGTTCATCATATCCATTTTTTGATGCACATCTTTTTTCAATTATATTATCACCATAATTCAATGATTTAATATATGTAAATTGTGAAGTTTCATTTCTTATTACTCTACTTATTCCTGCTGAAAATCCTTTTTCATATTTATCAGATGTATAATTATTCTGTCTGCATTGCCATACTATATTCTGTTCTGAAACTATAATTTTAAGCACACCATTTTTCATTGGATTATCTTTTATATATTCATAAACTTCATGAGCTGTTATACTGCCTCCTATTCCAAGAATTTTTTTCCCTTCATTCAGTCTCTGAAGATGATAATCAAGAAGAACAGCATGATTATCAACTACTGATATTGTTTCAAATACTCCTAATCCAAAAGAATATCCTTCATCAAATTTAATATTCATTTTCCCCTTCTTTCTAGTCTGCTATTATATAGCATACTAATTTATTATTATTTATTTCATTGCTTCTAATACTGCTTTTGCTTTTTGAAGTGTTTCCTCATACTCAAATTCCAAATCTGATTCACAAGTGATTCCCCCGCCAACTCCTAGATAATAATTATTATCTTTATAAAGTGCTGTTCTTATAATTATATTTAAGTCACAGCTTCCATCAAGAGATATATACCCAAATGTTCCTGTATATATTCCACGCTTATTATTCTCTATTTCATCTATTACTTCCATTGCTCTTATTTTTGGAGCTCCAGTGATAGATCCCCCAGGAAATGCTGCTTTTATTAAATCAACTACATTTAAACCTTTTTTAAGTTTCCCAGTAATATCAGATACAAGATGAAATACAGTTGCATATTCTTCTACTGTAAATAATTCATCAACAACAACTGAACCTGTTTCGCATACTTTATTAAGATCATTTCTTTCAAGATCAACAATCATTAAAAGTTCACTCTTATCTTTTTCAGAATTTTTTAATTCTATTTTTAATCTATTATCTTCTTCAGCAGTTCCTCCTCTTGGTCTTGTTCCCTTAATAGGACGTGTATTTATTATAGAATCTTTCATCCTTAAGAAACGTTCTGGAGATGCACTTATTATCTTAAAATCACCATAATTCAAATATCCTCCAAATGGCGATGGATTATCCTTTCTAAGACTCTTAAATACTGCATATGGCTGCTTTTCACTATAAACTTTTAACTGCTGAGTCATATTAGCTATATATATATCCCCTTCAATGATATAATTTATCATCTTATCAATAGCATTCTTATATTCTTCTTTTTTAAAATTAGAAGTTACTTCAATATTATATGATTTCTTTTCCTTACAATTAATATCTTTATTCATATTTAATATTTTTTCTTCTATTTTATTTGTTGATATGTATGGATCTTGATTGACACCATTACTGATTATGTATGTTTTTTTATTTTTTATATCTTCTACTATAAAATTATCATAAAAATTAAATATACATTCAGGCACCATATTATCTTTATGCCTTGTAGCTACTTCTTCAATTCTTCTTCCATAGTCATAAGATAAATACCCTATTGCACCTGATACAAGTGGAAGACTGGTTTTATTTTTATCTATGTTTTTATCTAAATAATTTTTTAAATACTCCTCAAAAGATAATTTATGATAAATTCCATTAACATAAAGTTTCTCATCTTTTACAGTTAAATTTAAATAAGAATTAAAACCTATTATGGAATAGTTACCTTTATCATTCTCCAATGAAGAATCTAGGAATACTGCATCTTTTTTATCATATAAAAGTTCAAAAATATCACATGCTTTTGTATAAACTTTAAGTTCTTTTATCACTCTATTCATGTTCATTCCACCATTCTTTGCTTAAGATTATAAAATTTCTAAGAAGTTCATGACCATACTGTGTCAATACTGCTTCTGGATGAAACTGTACACCATAAACAGGATATTTCACATGTGATACTGCCATTACAGCTCCATCTTCACTTCTTGCATCAACCTTTAGTTCTTTTGGCAGACTTTTTTCATTAATAACAAGTGAATGATATCTTGTAACATTATATGGACTTTCAATATTTCTAAAAAGATTTTCATTATTATGAAAGATTTTCGTTACTTTTCCATGCATAGGTTTTAAACCTTTTTCTACAACTGCACCAAATTCATATCCTATTATTTGATGTCCTAGACATACCCCTAAAATAGGTATCTTTCCTGCGAATTTTCTTACAACACTTGTACATATACCGCTATCTTTAGGACTTTTAGGTCCAGGAGATATTATAATTCCTTTTAAATTTTTCATTTCGGCTATTTCTTCAATTGTAATTTTATCATTTCTAACCACTTTCACATCTTCATTTAACTCATCAAGATATGCTTTAAGGTTATATACAAAAGAATCATAATTATCAATCATTAAGTACATTTTTTCTCCTCACTGTTACTGAAATCTTATTAAAATTTGCAATAACTATCTCCTTCCTTATAATAATCTGCATTTTTTATTTAAACTAAATGTTCAAATTCATCCCAGATTTCTGTTAACTTTAATATATCACAATCAACAAATTAACATCAATTTTTTAATATATAAAATTTTAACAAAGTTATATTACATAGTAACAGCTTCACATAAATTTAATCAAGTGATATTCATATTATCAATTTAGAAATATTCAAATATAACAAAAATAGCACACAAGTTTTTTATAAAATAATTACAAAAACTAATGTGCTAATCTTTTTATAAATATATATTTTGGTGCAGGTGACGGGACTTGAACCCGTACGCCTCGAAAGCACAGGCTCCTTAAACCTGCGTGTCTGCCGATTCCACCACACCTGCATACTCTTTACTTATAATAATAATCCATATTTTTCATTAATTCAAGTACTTTTTCTCTCTTTTGCAAAAGAATTAATATATTTTTATTCTTTTGCAAAAGTTCTATTTATTATACTAAAAAATGAACATTCCATACACTTTTTATTATCTCTAATATTTTGCTTACATCAAAAATACTTTCATCTTTTCCATAAAGATATTGATATACATTATAATAAGTATTAACTTTATCTACATATTTTTTTGTTTCTCCAAAAGGTATATATTCAAGTTCTTTTCCATTACTAGAGTATTCCATATTTCCAAGCCATTTTTGTACATTTGTAGGACCAGCATTATATGCAGCAACCATAAGATCCTGATTATTTTCAAACATATCACCAAGCCATCTTAAATACCAGCAGCCCATTCTTATGTTATACTGTTCATCATACAAATCATCTTTGGAAAAAGATTTATATCCCATTTCTTTTGCAGCCCACTCACCAGTTTCTACAGTTATCTGCATAAGACCTACTGCATTTCTATGAGAATGTGCATTCTCATCAAATTTACTTTCTGTTTTCATTACTGATAAAACAAATAGAGGATCTAAATCATATTCTTTGCTATACATATCAACATATTCCTGATATTTATAAGGAAAAAACTTTTCTTTAATAACATACCTAGAACCCACTAAAAGTGCTAATAAAACTATTAGTAAACAAAAAATCTTTCTTAGGAATTTCATTATTTTCTCCTTAACTAGTTTATTAATTTAATAAATTCAATTAAATCATATACCTGCTTTTGTGTTTCTATAGTACCATTGTTGGTATCTATTATTATATCTGCAAATTCCTTCTTTTCTTCCATAGGCATCTGAGAATTTATTCTGCTTACTGCATCTGATTTTGTAAGCTTATCTCTATTCATTATCCTTTGAATCTGAACTGAATTATCTGCTACAACGAGTATTACATAATCCATATCTAAATGCAAGTTATTTTCTATTAAAGTTGGTGCATCAAGAAAAACTATCTTTTCACCCTTACTTTCATATTCTTTAAATTGATTTGCTATTTCATCTTTTATATAAGGAATAATTATTCCTTCATATTTAATTCTCTGCTTTGGGAATCTAAAAATATGATTTCCAAATTCTTTTCTTCTGAATTCTCCTCTCCAGTCAAAAAAACCTGATCCAAACTGTGTTCTTATAATATCTAATATTCTTGGATTCTTATCAAGAACTTCTCTTGCTATTATATCTGCATCTATAATCTTGAATCCTTCAGTAGACAGCATTGATGATACTGTGCTCTTTCCAGTACCAATTCCCCCTGTAATTCCGATTTTAATCATTCCTATACCACCTTTTTATATATAACAGCAGAGAATTGACAGTTTTTATTTCCTGTCAATTTCTGCAAATAATTTTTTATTTAGCTTCATACCATGTCTTTCCTGTATTTAAATCTACATCAAGATCAACTTTAAGCTTAACTGCATTTTCCATTTCATTTACTACAAGGTTCTTAACTTCTTCAAATTCATCTTCTTTAACGTTTAGAATAAGTTCATCATGAACCTGAAGTATCAATTTACTCTTTAATTTTTTCTCATTAAGTTTATTATAAACATTGACCATAGCAATTTTAATAATGTCTGCTGCACTTCCCTGAATAGGGGCATTCATTGCTAATCTCTGTCCTAATGACTTTACAATTTTATTTGAAGCATTAATTTCAGGTATGAATCTTCTTCTATTTAATATAGTAAGCACATATCCATTAGCTTCAGCTTCATCAATAACACTTTCTAAATATCCTTTTATCTTAGGATATCTTTCAAAGTATATATCCATGTATTCCTGTGCTTCTTTCTTTGGAATTTTTAAATCCTGTGAAAGACTAAATGCACTTATTCCATATACTATTCCAAAATTAACAGCTTTAGCCCTGCTTCTCATAAGAGGTGTTACTTCATCAACTGGAACTTTAAATACTTCTGATGCAGTCTTTGTATGAATATCACTATGATGTTTGAACGCATCAATCATATTTTCATCACCTGCTATATGTGCTAAAACTCTAAGTTCTATTTGTGAATAATCACATGAAACTAAAGTATCTCCTTCTTCTAATGGTATGAATGCTTTTCTGATTTCTCTTCCAAGCTCATGTCTTACAGGTATATTCTGAAGATTAGGATCTGTACTTGACAGCCTTCCTGTTGTTGTTACAGTCTGATTAAAATTTGAATGTATTCTTCCATCTTCATCAACAACGTTTTTAAGTCCTTCAACATATGTTGAATTTATTTTTGTTATCTGCCTATAATACATTATCTTTGGTATTATTTCATGCTTATCCATAAGCTTTTCTAATACTTCCTGATTTGTTGAATATCCTGTTTTAGTTTTCTTTATAACTGGAAGATCAAGCTTTTCAAATAATATCTTTCCTAACTGCTTTGGAGAACTTATATTAAATTCTTCATCAGCAAGTTCATATATTTCCTTTTGTGTCTTCTCAATTTCAATATCAAATTTAATTTTTAATTCATCAAGCATATTTTGATTTATATTAAAACCTATACTTTCCATAGATGATAATACAAAGATAAGTGGATGTTCTACTTCATAGTAAAGTTTATCCATTTTTTCGTTTTCTATATCATTTTTTAATGTTTTATATAGTTTAGGCACATGCGCACCTAAAACACCTTCAATTTCTGATTCAGATTCATCTATTTCCTGATTCAAATATCTTTCAATTAAATCTATTAAATTGTATCTGCTTTGTGAAGAATCTAAAAGATATGCTGCTATTGCTGTATCAAAATCAAACTCTTTAATTTCTATATCATTTTTATTTAAAAAAGTGAGAAGATTTTTTCCATCATGAATTACCTTTTTTACTTTATCATTTTCCATGATATTTTTCAAAGCTTTTATAGTCTTTATTTTATCTTCATTATAAATTTTTTCAAAGTCTATAACATTACTTATGTTTTCTTCACTAATAATTAAATGTTTTAAGCTTAATTTTGAATATATAGATGGATCATTTAAAGTATAGCTTATATAAATTCTATCTTTTAAATTATTAATAAATTCTATAAATTCTTCTACTTCATCTATATTATTTATATCTATATTAAATTCATGTTTTTCTTCTATAATATCTTCATTATTACTGTTAGAAATTATATCCTTTAAATTAAGGGATTTAAATTCAAGATTCTTAAATTCCTTGTTTCCTGCTTCTATATTTATATCTAATTTAAGAGTATCCTTGTTCAAATCGCCTAAATCAATATCACGTTTTATTATTGCAAGTTTCTTGCTTATCATAGCTGATTTTTCACCCACAATTTCAGTTTCACTTGTTTTTAATAAATGTGATAATGGTGAACGCTTTATGCCTAAATTTGTTTTCCAATATTCTTTTATTTCTTTTTCCTGTTTCTTATCAAGGTCTCTTATTTGATCATATAAATTTTCCACTGTGCCATATTCATTTATTAAAGGAACTGCACTGGCTTCTCCAACACCTGCAACACCTTTTATATTATCTGATTTATCTCCAACAAGACTCTTTAAATCTGCAACCTGTTCTGGCTTTATACCATATTCCTCTTTAACAAGTTCTGGATTAAACTCAAATGCTTTATCAGGAATATTAGCAAGGGTTTTCTTTATCTCATATTTTTTAAATAGAGCATCTGCTTTTTCCTGAGTAGTGAACATAAGCCAAAGTTTTGTATTTTCACTTACAAGCTGTAAATAATCAGTATCTTTTGTAAGTATTTTCACTGGAATTTCACTTTCTAATTTTGAAACAATGCTTCCACAAAAATCATCTGCTTCATATCTATTATCCATGAACTGCTTTACATTCATTTTTTCTAATATTTCCTGACATAATTTAAACTGCTCTTTAAGTGGGGATGGTGTTTCTCCTCTAGTGCCCTTATAATCACTGTCTATTTCCCTTCTGAACGTATCTCTGCTTAAATCCCATGCTACTGCTACATGAGTTGGCTTCTGTTCTCTCAATATTTTTAAGAATGTTCTCATGAAGCCATATATTGCATTTGTATAAACCCCCATAGATGTCTGCATTATCTTTCCATAGAAAGCTTCTCTTTCTTCATTTGTCTTGGCAAACATTATTTCACGAGGTAAATTACCATAATATTGAGTACTTAATAAACTTGATCCGTCTATAAGCAATAAGTATTCTTTATCCATCCTACATCTTCCTTTTCATAACATACTATACATATGATAGTTTTCTCTACCGTATAATTATTGATTCTCTTTATACATTATAAACTTTATTATATCAAATTTAATCATCCATTATCTGAAAATTTGATAAAATTTATGATTAATGCAATAATATTATCAATAACAAGTAATGAGGTGAATAAGAATGTTTAAAAATTTATTATCAAAATATGCAGAACTTGCTGTAGTCAAAGGAATAAATATTCAAAAAGGTAAGATGCTTATCATAAATAGTCCAATTGAATGCAGTGAATTTGCACGATTAATTGCTGAAGAAGCCTACAAATCAGGTGCTTCTGATGTTGTTATAAACTACAATGACGAAAAATTTAATAAATTAAGATTTGAGAATGTTACAAATGAAGTATTATCTTTCATTCCTGATTTTGAAAAAGATAAATACAACTATTATGTTGAACAAGGTGCTTCATTCTTAAGCATTTCAGCCTCTAATCCGGATTTATTAAAAGATATTGATTCAAGTAAAATATCATTAGCTCAAAAAAGCCGTCGTGAAGCTTTAAGATCATACTTTGAAGCCTGCAATTCAAATAAAAATGCATGGTGCATAGTTTCAGTTCCTACTGAAGGCTGGGCAAAAAAAGTATTTGAAAATTCATCTTCCGAAGAAGCTGTCGAAAAATTATGGGATGCAATATTTACAGTTATGAGAATAAAAGAAGATAATCCTATTGAAGCCTGGAATACACATTTAAAAACTCTACGTAAAAAAGTAACTGAATTAAATTTACATAATTTCAAATGCCTCCATTTCACTAATTCACTAGGAACTGATTTAAAAGTTGAACTTGTAAAAAATCATATATGGTGTGGTGGACAAGACTTTACTAAAGGTGGTATTGAGTTTGTGGCAAATATGCCAACTGAAGAAGTATTTACAACACCTAAACTTGATGGTGTTAATGGTATTGTATTCAGCACAAAACCTTTAAGCTATTGTGGAAATCTTATAACAAATTTCTCACTTACATTTAAGGATGGAAAAGTTATAGACTGTACTGCCGAAACTGGATTGGACGTTCTTAAAGAAATTATAAATACTGATGAAAACTCATGTCGTCTTGGTGAAGTTGCATTAGTTCCTTACAATTCTCCAATTTCTAATTCTAACATAATATTCTATAATACATTATATGATGAAAATGCTTCATGCCATTTAGCTCTTGGTTCCTCTTACCCTTCATGTATAAAAAATGGTGAAAATATGAGTAAGGAACAGCTTTTAGCTGCAAAAGCCAATTCTTCATTAACTCATGTAGATTTCATGATTGGTTCTAAAGATACTGATATAATTGGTATTAAAGAAGATGGCACTGAAATTGCAATTTTTAAAAATGGTAATTGGGCTTAATATATAAAA
>JBJEJM010000087.1:16984-23639 GCA_051878075.1 Clostridium sp.
ATGAATATAAAAAAGAACAGTTCTGAATTTATAATTAAATCTGAACTGTTCTTTTTATTTATTAATATATACCTATCATACTTTTAAGCACGTTTTTTCTTAGATCTTTCAATGTTTTCAAAATACACTTTTAATTCATTATTTAAAGCTTCTATAATATTATTAAATGATTTTTTAAAAGTACGTCTAGCTAAAAATCTTTGAAGATATAAAGTTGTAAGCTGGATAAACTTTTTAGTAGTTTGAGATTCGGAAAGTGTTAATTTTGTAGTTCCATTCTTCTGCCCAACAAAAGTATATGTTGAAACACATTTTGAATATTCATTCGATGTAGTTATTTCATACTTTGAATTATTTTCATATGCTGTTATTTCAACTGTACATCTAATAGGTTTTGGTCCTCCTGTAGTTATATCTTTTTCTATTTTACAGCCTACTGGATTTTCTTCATCAAAATCACTAAAATCTCTTTTTGCATTCTTAATAAAATGTCTGAATACATCTTCTACATCATAATTCACAGTTCCTGTCATTTTCATGGAAAAATCCCCCTATGCTTATTCAATAAATAATTTTATTCTAATCGTATCCATTTATGTAAATGTTATTATTCCATATTTTTTATTATATATTATACTTTTACAAAAGTCTATTAAGTATAAATAAATTTTTGGATGAAAAACATTTTAATTTCAACAGATTATATTTTTACCAAAAATATTCTATATAAAATATCCATACAATATTTTTATATATAACAAACAGCAGCTTAAGTCATAAACTTAAACTGCTGCTATCTTTTGCCTATTGGCTACCGTGGTAAGACTCGAACTCACAACATACAGAACCAGAATCTGTCGTTCTACCATTGAACTACACGGTAATATTCTTTTTCTTCTCAACAATAATTATTTTACACAATAATTTCATAAATTGCAAGTATTTTTATGAGAAAAAAATATTTCGTTAATTAAAACTCTAATTTTTATTATAAAAATGTACCTCAAAACTTATTGACATTTTTTTCCATAACGTTTATACTTTATTTTAATAATTGAATAGATATATTTAGGAATGAAAGAAGCAATGATGTGGATTTATTATTCAGCTCATGCTTCTTTTGTTTTTATTTAAAAGTAATTTCCAATTAATCATCAATTTTTAAAGGGGGTCTTTATATGAAAAAAATAATTTCTTTAATTTTAGGGGCAGCTCTTTCTTTATCGTTAGCTGGATGTAATTCTTCAAATGGATCTTCATCTCTCACATCCAATTCTGACGATACCATAGAGCTCGGTATAATTTCACCATCAACGGGAGAACTTTCTGTTTATGGTCAATCAGTAAACAATGCTATGGCATTAGCTATTGAAGAAATTAATAGTAAAGGAGGCGTCCTTGAAAAACAGCTTCATGCTACTTACCTAGATGATAAGCATGATACTGCTGAAGCTGTCAACTGCTATAATAAATTATCTGGTCAGGGTGTATCTGCAATAATTGGTTCTGTAGCTTCTGCTGATACTTCTGCAATTGCTTCAGTAGCAGCAAAAGATAATAAACTACTGCTTACTCCAACAAGTACAAATGATAATATCACAAAACTTGGTAAATCCATATTCAGAGCCTGCTACACAGACTCACATCAAGGAGAGATAATGGCCAAATTTGCCAGCGAAAAATTAAATGCAGAAAAAGCTGCAATTCTCTATAACACTACTGATGAATATTCAACAGGATTGAAAGATTCATTTGAAAGTTCTTGTAAAGATCTTGGCATAGATTTAATAGCTACTGAAGGTTATGGCAAAGGTGATGTTGATTTTAAAACTCAGCTTACAAATATATCATCATTAAATCCAGATGTTTTATTCGTTCCTGATTATTATGGTACAGATACATTAATAGCATCTCAGGCAAGAGCTGCTGGATATACTGGTCCAATACTTGGTGCTGATGGCTGGGATGGAACTATAGAAGCCACTGATTCAGGATCAATAAAAAACTTAAATAATTGTTTCTATTCAAACCACTATTCTTCTGAAGATACTTCTGAATTAGTACAAAATTTCATAAATGCTTATAAAAATAAATACGGAGATACTCCCAATGCACTTGCTGCTCTTGCTTACGATTCTATCTACATGGTTTCTGCAGCAATTGAAAAAGCTGGCACTGCTAAGGATGATGATGCAATAATAAATGCTATGTCAGGATTGAGCTATACTGGTGTAACAGGAAAAATAAAATTAGATTCAAATGGTGATCCAGATAAAGGTGCTGCAATTATTGAAATAAAAGATGGTAAAGCAACTTGGAATTCTACAGTTGAATAAATAGATCATTAATCAATATTTGTCAAATAAAATTAAATAAATAAGCTTTTTGGGGATGTATTAAATTTAATATAAATTTTAATTTATCTATACCATCCTTTTATATTGATTTAATACATCCTTCTATACAGCTTGAAAGGATGTGCTTTATGAGTGATTCTTTAGTAATACTTATTAAACAGATAATAAATGGTATACAGCTTGGCAGTGTTTATGCTCTTGTTGCTTTGGGATATACCATGGTTTATGGAATAATTAAATTAATAAATTTTGCTCACGGTGATTTCATTATGGTTGGAGGATATATAATAGTTTTTTCAATTCCCTTTATGACAAGTATGGGAATTCCTATCTGGCTGTCAGTAATCCCTGCTATTATATTATGTGCAGTTTTGGGCATGCTTGTTGAACGCATTGCCTATAAACCTCTCAGAAATGCTAGTTCTTTATCATCACTTATTACTGCTATTGCTGTAAGCCTTCTTCTTGAAAATCTATGTCTCGCATTATTTTCATCTTCTCCAAGATCCGTTCCAGAGCTTTTTTCAGCAGGTACTCTAGATTTGGGCAGTATACAGCTTAATGGTAATTCTATACTGACTATTATAATAAGCCTATTAGTTATGGCCATACTTCAGTTATTTATCAAAAACACAAAGATGGGAAGTGCAATGAGAGCTGTATCTGAAGATAGAAATGCTTCAATTCTTATGGGTATTAAGGTAGATAAAACTATTTCCATTACTTTTGCAATAGGTTCAGGTCTTGCTGCAGTAGGTGCATTGATGTACTGTAGTGCATATCCTAAAGTTGAACCATATATGGGCATGATGCTTGGATTAAAAGCATTCATTGCAGCTGTTCTTGGTGGAATTGGGAGTATTCCTGGTGCTATGTTTGGTGGATTTGTAATTGGTCTTGTTGAAAGCCTTACAAAAGCATATATAAATTCTCAGCTTGCTGATGCCTTTGTTTTTGGAATTCTAATTATTGTATTACTCGTAAAACCAGCTGGAATTATGGGTAAAAATATTGGCGAGAAAGTGTAGGTGATAACAATGAATGCTCCAAAAGAAAAATTAAAAGGGTCTCTAATAAATATAGCATCATTAATTCTTATATTTTTATTATTGTTTGTATTAGTCCAATTTAAAATCATAGGAAGCTATTTCCAAGGAATAATCATACTTGCCTGTATCAACATAATACTTGCAACTTCACTTAACATAACTACTGGTTTTCTTGGACAAATTGCCTTAGGACATGCTGGCTTCTTAGCAATTGGTGCTTATTCTTCTGCACTAATATCAATGTCTCTTTCAGGTTCAGGAATTCCTGATATTATAAGATTTTTAATTGCAATTATTGCTGGTGGAATATTATCGGGCATCTGTGGATTTTTAGTTGGTATTCCTGCCTTACGGCTTAGAGGTGATTATCTTGCCATCATAACTCTTGGATTTGGTGAAATAATACGTGTTATTATTTTAAATTTAAATATAACTGGTGGTGGAAAGTCACTTATGGGAATTGATAATCTTTCTAATATATATGTAGTTTTCTGGATTACAGTTTTAATCGTATCAGTTTTATTTACTTTTATACGTTCTAAATATGGACGTGCAATTATGGCTATAAGAGAAGATGATCTTGCTTCTGAAGCTTGTGGAATAAATAATACTTATTATAAAGTGCTTGCATTTACAGTTGCATCATTTTTTGCTGGAATTGCTGGTGGAATTTATGCTCATTATTTAACTGTACTTAATGCTAGTGGATTTGGATTCATGAAATCTACTGAATATATAGTCATGGTTGTTTTAGGAGGCATGGGTTCGTTAACAGGATCTATCGCAGCTTCAATTATTCTCACAATACTTCCTGAAGCCTTAAGAGCTTTTTCAGAATATCGTATGCTTTTATATTCAATAGTATTGATTATTGTCATGATATTTAAACCATCAGGCTTACTTGGTACACATGAATTTTCTTTAATGAAAGTACCTAAATATATGAATACATTTAAATATTATATAAAAAATAAGTTATCAAAGAATTCCAATAGGTTAGATAGTCCAAATGTAAAGGATGGTGTTAAGTTATGATAAAGAAACCTGTTTTAATAGCTAAAAATCTTGGAATAACATTTGGTGGATTAAAGGCTGTAAGTGATTTTAATCTTGATATCAATCAAGGCGAGCTTGTAGGCCTAATAGGACCAAATGGTGCTGGAAAAACTACTATCTTTAATCTGCTTACCGGTGTTTATGAACCTACTGAAGGTGAATTCTTTTTAGATGGAGTGCGGATGAATGGCAAAAAAACCTATCAGGTTGTGGCATCAGGAATTGCCAGAACTTTTCAAAATATACGTCTTTTTAAAAAGCTCACTGTTCTTGAAAATGTAAAAGCAGCATTCTGCAAGAACACACACTACTCTATTCCAGAAGCCATATTTAGATTTAAAAGTTATTGGAAAGAAGAATCAGAAATTGATAAGAAAGCACGTGAACTTCTGTCACTTTTCAATTTAGAGGATAAAGCTGACTATCTTGCAGATAACCTTCCTTATGGTGAACAACGTAAACTTGAAATTGCACGTGCACTGGCAACTGATATGAAACTGCTTCTTCTAGATGAACCTGCAGCAGGTATGAATCCTACTGAAACTGCTGAGCTACTCAAATGTATAAATCTCATACGCCAGAAATTTAATGTAGCAATTCTGCTTATTGAACATGATATGAGTCTTGTAATGAATATATGTGAAAGGATAATTGTCATTGATTATGGTTCTACTATAGCCTGTGGACTGCCAACTGAAATTGCAAATAACAAGAAAGTAATTACAGCTTATCTTGGAGAATAAAAGGAGGATTACTTATGCTTAAAGTTTCAAATTTAAATGTATCTTATGGATCAGTTCACGCTATTCATGATGTCAGCGTTGAAGTCAAAGAAGGTGAAATTGTATCATTAATAGGTGCCAATGGAGCTGGAAAAACAACAATTCTCCATACTATTACCGGACTTAAATCGCCATCTTCAGGCAGCATATCCTATAATGATACTGATTTAACCAAAATAGATCCAAGCAATATTGTTACTTTTGGAATAGCTCATGTTCCTGAAGGAAGACATGTATTTTCTGAAATGACTGTTGAGGAAAACCTTAAAATGGGAGCATTTACACGTAAAGATAAAGGAAGAGCTGAATTAGATATATATGATGTCTATAAGCGTTTTCCAAGGCTTAAGGAACGTGCAAAACAGACTGCTGGTACTTTAAGTGGTGGTGAGCAGCAGATGCTTGCTATGGGGCGTGCATTAATGTCTGCTCCCAAAATAATGCTTATGGATGAACCTTCAATGGGTTTGTCTCCGCTGCTTGTAAAAGAAATTTTCAATATAATTAAAGAACTTCACAATGCAGGCATAACAATACTTCTTGTTGAACAAAATGCAAAGATGGCTCTTTCAATAGCTGATAAGGCTTATGTTCTTGAAACTGGACATATTTCAATGAAAGGACCTGCAAAAGATCTCCTTGAAGATGACAGGGTCAAAAAAGCGTATTTAGGAGCATAATTTAATACACATCATTATTAAAATTATTTTCTACATCAGAGTTCTCACATATTATTATGATTTATATTTAAAAGATATATTAAATTACAAATAAAAAATGCACTAATATTCTTTAAGAATACTTCAGTGCATTTTTTATTTCTATATCTAAATCATTGTATGATAAATTATTCTATTTTATTCACACTTAGATTTATTTATTATAAAATTTCTTCTAATGTCTTTCTGATTGCTTTAATAAATTCAAATGTATCTACTTTTTGAATATTATCATGAACAGCAAGTGCAGCAAGATCACCTGTCATTATTCCATTTTCTATTGTTTTTATTGCTGCCTCTTCTAACTTGTTTGCAAAATTAATTAAGGCACTATTATCATCCATTTCGCCTCTTTTTCTTAAGGCACCTGTCCATGCAAATATTGTTGCAACTGAATTTGTAGATGTTTTTTCACCCTTTAAGTGACAATAGTACTGATCTTGAACTGTTCCATGTGCAGCTTCAAATTCATATTTTCCATCTGGTGAAACAAGTACAGATGTCATCATTGCTATTGAACCAAATGCTGCTGCTATCATATCGCTCATAACATCCCCATCATAGTTCTTACAAGCCCAAAGCATTCCACCCTCTGATTTAATTACATTAGCTACTGCAGCATCTATTAAAGTGTATTTATATACTATTCCACTCTTTTCAAATTTTTCTTTATATTCATTTTCATATATTTC
>JBJEJM010000088.1:0-5250 GCA_051878075.1 Clostridium sp.
TTTCCATTTAAATATCTATAATGAACTACTTTTCTTTCATTTTCATCAAGAGCTTCAAGTGCATTATTTATTTTTAACAATAATATTTCCTTTGATCTTTTCATCTTATTTAATCTATAGACTTCTTTTTCTCTAAATATTATTTCATTTGCAATGCTATCTGAAATCTTATAAGTAGCAGAACTTCTTTCTTCATATGATATTGCTCCTATCCCTTCATATTCATTTTCTAATTCTTCAATTTCTAATTCTAGATTATTTATTTCTGCTTTAAGGATTGAATAATTATATAATATGCTTTCAGTTCTTTTAAACAGTTCTTTGTCCATAGATGCTGCTCTACTCCCTTTTCTTTTGTATCTTATCTTCCATTAGTTTCACCTTCATAATTGCCTTTTAATTTATTATAAAGTTCTATCCTACAATTCTCACACAATACAAAAGATTCTTCCCTACATGAATTACCTATAACAACTTTCTTAGTTCCTGTATCTGTTCCACAGCATACACATTTATTAAAATATAAATCTGCTTCTTTAATTTCAATTATTCTTTTATCTATCATTTTTAAACTCCTTTAAATCCATTTACAGCAATATCAGAATCTATTTTTTCTCCAGTCAATTCTTCTATTTCATTTCCTATCCTTGAAAGCTCTTCAAGAATAAAAATTAAAGTTCCATAAGTCCTTTCTATGTCTGCATCTGTAGTATTGGGATTATTATAATATACTTCTGCTTTCTTTACTCTTTCAATTCTTTTATTAAATTCTCTTTTAGCATATTTTATAAATTCCCTTTGGCTTACCTGCATCAATATATCAGGCGTTAGCATCATTATTCTCCTTTCGTAACTGTGCTAGTAAACGTTTAGTGTATTGAAAGCACTAGGTTCATTTTTAAAGTTTACTTTTACCCTGAAACCTGCCCTATATAGCCCTATTATATATGCTATATATACTCCCTATTTTTATAAATATATATACTCTATATATAATATTAGTTACATAGTAACAATAAGACTATAAGCGAGTTTGAATCACTTTTTTCAGGTTACTTTCAAGGTATTTTGAAGTATACTTTTTAATGAATTGCCACTTCAAAACGTGGAATTTTAAATCCCTTCTTTACTTTTCCTGCTCTAGTTCTATGTGAACCATATCTAAGACCTTTCTTTTCAAGTTCAATCTTTATACTCTTACTCTCTTTAGTCATAAGATAATTAGCTATTTCCGTTATTCCATAAACTTCCCACTCGTCTTTTGGCATATCCCATCTTATTCTTTCTTCAACTAAATATGATGCATCTGTTTGATAATTATATCTTGCATTTACTTCATATAATTTTTTCTGTTCATCTTCTTCAAGATAATCCTTAATCGTACCGCTCTTCCACAATGAATAAACTGCTCCCCAGAACTTTTTCATATCAATAGCATCCATTTTATTAATATCACATTTCACTACTGGAATAATCCAAAATCTTCTTGAACCTGTTTCATCTTTAAGAAAGTCCACTTTATTTACTGTTCCTATATAAGATGTTAATCTTGGATGTTTTTCTGAAAATCTTGCATATGGTGAACGGTATTCATCATTTGAACTTGTTATAAACTGCTTAAGCTTTGATTGTTCTCCCTTTAACGTCGAATCTAACTCACCCCACTCAACCAATATATAATTGGTATTTTGAATTATTGAATCTGTCTTATCTGGGTCTAATGTCTTATCACCTTTATATAATGATTTTTCTGGCATCAGCTTACTTGCAAATGTAGATTTGTAGCAGCCTTGACCCCCCTGCAGAACTAATACCCCAGATGTTTTATATTCATTCTTCAAAGTGTTATTTCCAAGCTTAACAACATTTAAGCACCATTTAGTAAATAACGTGAAATAGTAATCATAATTTTCTTTATATTCATCATTTATTTGTATACAGTCAAAAACTTCTTTAATTATTCCATAATCATTATTTTCATTTGCTTTTAATAATTCTACAAATGGATTAAATTTATTTTTTTCTGCAATTCTTGTCATTGCATTTGCAGTTTCTTCTCTAGTTAAATTTAAAAGCTCTTTTAAATTCAATGAATAAATATCAGTTAATAAACTATTCCTTGTAGCATCTTCTATATTTGATACTATTTCTTTATTAACTACATTATATTTAAGCTTTATATCATATTTATTTAAAACACACTCTAGATTCTCCCATATTTTTAATGGATATGATGTACCATCCTTTTTAATTGCTTCATGTTTCCATTTTATATTTGCTATTTTTTCATTTCTAACATCTTGCATCGTTATTACTTCATTCATCTTTTGCTCCTCCTAATATAACTATCTGGTATACTTAATCCATGTTCCTGCAACAATTTAAATGCTACTTCTGAAAAGTTTTCTATATTATAAATCTTCCTTGCAGCTGTAATAATGTTCCCTGTTCCACAATGAGTAAAACATGTATATCTATCCTTATCTATAACTAATGCAGTTTCATTATCTCCACCATGAAACACACATGCACCAGTTAATCTTTCTCCTGCTCTCTTGACTCTGCCACCTAAATGTTTTGGAATAAACTCTCTAAGGTCTGTATTATTTATTAGAAAATTCATAACTTCTTCTTTATGATCTGGCTTAATATATACATCATTATTAAATTCCATTTTTCTATATTGCTGCTTCTGTTGCTGCATTGCTTTAGCTTCTTTTCTCTTTATACTTGCTTCATATGCTTTTATGAGCTTCACAATATCCTTAAACGTAATTGGAATATCATTTTCATTATAGAATACGCTTTTATTAGTTCCTGCCCATATCCTATTTGCATTTTTAGTAGCAGGGTCTAAATACTTATTAAACTTCCATTGAAGTGCTAAATATAATGTTCTATATGTATCCACATCTACTGCATTTTCAAGCCTATAAATCAATCTAAACTTATTAAATTCTTTATCTGAAAAAGTGCAATAAGATAAGATAGGATAAAAGCCCAAAGCAGAATTTATTTTGCTGATCATTTCAAATAAGGTTATTTTATTTTCCTTAGAATCTATATCTAAAGCTATGCATGAAATTGACTTGATGTTATCTTCTTTTATGTTTCCAACCTCTTTAAAGTCTGCTAATAATACTGAATGTCCATGTTCTAAAATTTGTGCTAACTCTTTATAATTGACACTCTTGCACTCATTATTTTTCATATACCATGTAATTTCTTTAATATCATCAGCACAAGGCTTTTCTTTATATCCCTTTTTACTTATTTTTATCCTAAACTTATCTTTCGCACTCATAATTATTTTCCTTTCTTAAAATGGCATTGTATCTCCATAAACGGGCATCATATCATCAGTTGAACTCTTTTGAATTTCTTTTTTCTTAGGAATTTGAATCTTCCCTGCTTTAAAATCTTCCATTGTTCTAAATGTATAAGGCTTCACACTTACTCCAATTGTTCCATCTTGTTTTTGGTATTCTTCTTCTCTGAATACAGCACATACTTTTTTATCTTTAAACTGCTTACAGATATTTTCCCAATCTACTTTATCTTCTGATAAATTATTGGCTTCACATACTGATTGAACAAAGTTCTTTAATGATCTAGTGCCAAATTCACTTCCATCAAGCATAATTCTTTGAACACATCCCCATTTTTTATTTGGTCTATCATCATTATCATATTTTTCTTTATAATAATTTGGCTGTTTATCTGACTTTGCAGTATCTAACAATATTACAAGCATATCCTTTCCGTTCTGTGACTTCACTTCCTGCATCTGAACTATTATGCATTCATGTCCTCCAACTTCTAAAGCTTCATATGATTCAAAAACTTTTACTTCTTCATAATTACTTGGTTTTATCATTGGTATCTCCTTTAACTTATACTTTCTAATGTCTCTATTATTTTTTCCAATCTTTCTTTATAATCTAAACCGTCATAGTAAGCTGATATAATAAAATCAGCACTTTTTTTATCTTCCCATCCGTTAAGATAAATACTTACATCAATCTGTTTTGTATGTCCATAATGTGTCATAAAAGCTTCATGATTAGTATTTAAATTTATATGTGTTACAAGCTCCGATATATGTAATATTAATTCTGTAATATCTGCTTTCTTAAAATCCATCATAATTTTTATTCTCCAAGTTCATAATATTTCCGTATAGTTTCATCAACGAATTTTAAATCATTAGGAATTTCTCTTTCAAACATTTCTCTTGGACTTTTGCATGTAGTATAGCCATCTGATTGAGTTATAAATTTATGTTCATTTCCATCTGTTTCACATAGCAAAACTATACTGAAAAGCCCTTCCAAAGTTAATTGACTATCTAGCATCTTTCCGCTAGTTTTAGCCTTTATTTTTCCGCTTTCAGTTTCTTCTACATGATGCAGAAAATAAACAATAACATCATCTGGAGTTCCTGTTATTATGAAATGTATTAGATTTCTAAAATTTAATGCTATATCTGTAAACTTTCCATAGCCTATTTCTTTTGCCCTGTCAAACATTTCAAATGCCATAAGATACTGCGAATCATCTATAACATATTTCTTTAATCTTGGCTGTTTTAATGCACTTATAATATGTCCATGCTTTACATTATTCATCTTATTGAATTTCTTTCTAAATGGAAGCAGCTTACTAGCCACATTAAATATTCCTACTTCATCAATATCAAAGTTTTCTATACTTGTTGATTTCCCAGAACCGCTTTCACCTAATATTAAAACTGGTACACCCACCTTATGCTCCACTCTCCTTTTCTAACTCCTGTAGCAATTCAGAGTAATATTGTATATTCTTCTCTGATTTCTTTATTTCATCTCTTATATAAGATTCTGCATCTTTAGTCAAAGTATCTTTCTTTAAACATTCTTTTAAGTCTATTAATCTTGTATTGCTAAAAGCAATTCTCTGTTTAGTTTCATATAATAAATTCACTCTTAGCCTCCCTGTAAATACTTCTATAGGTGCTGCATTTCATATCATCACTTAATCTATCTTTTTCTTTAGATTCAACATCCATATAATATTCAAAGTCTATTAGTTCAATTTCATCAGCCATGCAAATATAGTTATCATTAAATCTGCATGTTATAGCTGAACACTTAACAATCATATTTCACCTTTACTTATTGATATTAAATTTTCCTTTAGTTCATTAAACTGCTCTGGATAAACTGCAACTGCATACCCTCCTGCACAAGTTATCTTATTCAAATTTCTAAC
>JBJEJM010000089.1:0-5226 GCA_051878075.1 Clostridium sp.
TTCCTCAATTCATGTATGAGCTTGCTTTAAATATTGAAGCTAAGAATGTTGAGTTTGAAGAATATGTTCAAAGATTTGAAGATGAAATAGTAGAATTATTTGAAAAGTTTAACTAATGGATTATATGACAAAATAAGCATTGCATTATGGATATAAAAAGTTGAGATATTACAAAGTTAGTCAGTATTTATGACTTAATAGAAAAAGCGCTGCGTTTTATGGCAGCGCTTTTTCTATTTTCATAATATCAATTTAAGAGAAATCCAATTTAAATTCATCAATTTTCTTCCCATTATAAGCAAAAGCAGATACTCTCATGCACTTATCTTCTACATCTGCAATGAGAAAGTGATATACTGCTTTTGGAGGAACTATAACACCATGTCTGCTTTTATATTTATTGCGGAGCTTTTCGCCAGCACCTCCAGTTATAATCTGATAAATATAATCTCTGCTAGGATATTTATTTATCCTGCGTCTTGAGTAATTATGTTCATGTCCTGAAAATACAATATCAATATTGCTTTTTTCAATGCTCTGCCAGAATTTATTTCTTGCATCAGGATATAAATCAAGGCAGTGGCCAATATGAGCACCAGTTGGATATGCAGGTGAATGCACAAAAACTAATTTATTTTTATCACATTTACATGCAGTATTTTCAAGCCAGTTAAGCTGTTTATCAGAAATCCTGTGAATTTCACCAGGATGAAATGAATTAAGTACTATAATCCTTGTATTTTCAAAATCCTTATAGTATACGCTTTTATTATAATTTTCAAGAAAACCATCCGGCTTTAAATTATAATAAAATTGAGAAATGATTTTTTCATATGTGTCATCCAGAGGAATGTTATTAACTTCATGATTTCCTATGACAGGTATAAGAAAAATATCAGGTATATGGGAATTTATTATATCATTTAAATCAAATAACTGCCTTATAAGAACCTCTTCATCAATATTTCCTGCAACAGTATCACCCAGCATAACCATAAATTCAGGTTTAGGATTCAGCTTTGATATGCTAGCCATTAGGGAATTAAGAACCTTTTTATTTATACCATTTTCTTTGCCTTTTGAATCACCCCATATTACAAATCTCATAAATTCACTCCTATAAATTGCTCATGCTTAATGTTTAGATTTCTTCCACTTATTAAAGATTTCAGGATAGTTATCTTTAATAAATATTAGAAAATAATCCTTACAGTCTAGTCTTGAAAGACTATTAATTATTATGCGTGGATAAGTATAATTTTTTTTCATGGCTTTAGCTGTATCAATAAGCTTAATTTCACCAGAATCTAATAAAAACATATGAAATAGTGCAGAATCAAGTCTGCTGAATCCTACATACTTCATTGCAAGATAGATTTCCATGATTTTTCTACATATATTTTCATCTATAGGTCTTGTTGATAAATATTCGTCTATTGCAGTACCTCTGATATATTCTCTAATGATGTAGTGGTCTCCATAAGAATAAAGCTTTGGAAAGTGTGGATCAATTTGTGATATTAAAAGGGAATGTAGTTCATCTTTGCAGTTTTTAGATTTTTTAAATATTTTTATGCATTTTGTTTCATCAATTTTATATACAGAGCCTTGTGTACCACGGCCTAAAAATTTTAAAGATTTAGTATTTAGTTCATTATAAAATCTGATTAGACTCTCTCCTTTAAAATAATAATATCATTATATGCTGTGAATAAAAAATTGCTACATTTTTTACATGGATTTGTACAATGTATGAAATACTAAAATAAAAGAAGTTTATATAAGGAAGTGAAAGAACATTGAGTGAAAACATATTTAGAAGTTATGTATTAGATTATATAGGAAAATATCATTTTTATGAGGAAGAGGAATTTATAGAAGTCATAGAAGAAGGAGAATATATTCTTGAAAATTTAAAGAAGAGTGGAAGATTTGATTATAAAGGATCATCGTATAGATTCACTAAGTATGGCAATATTTCAGAAGGGACTACACAAAGAGATGTTGTAATGAATATAGCTGAAAATGATATAAATGTGACATTAGATAATGAACCAACTCATTTAGATCTTATTTATAAAATGGAAGTAAAGAAACTAGAAGATCACTATAGGGTGGCAACCAGAATAACAGAGAAAAGTGAACATGTTTCTACGCTTATATACATTGATTTAAGAAATGGTGAAGACTGCATTAAAGCATTGGAGGAAGTTAAAAAATATCAGGAATCTTTATTTAATAAAGATAGATAAATAGAAGAGAGTAAATGATTTTATATAAAAGTTTGTTGATTTTTTTGAGGTAAGGATAAAATACACAATATTATAATTTTTTTATTATTTAATAAATTTGTGGCTATTTTTCTAATTTGAGTATATAATTGTTATAGGTAGAAAAATATATAAGATTGGGATTTAGAAATTAAAAATATCAGAAAAAGTTTTACATAATTTTTAGATTGTATTTATAATAGAAGGCTGTTTAACATTTAATTCTACTTTCTCAATTATATATGGTATATTAAGCTTTGCACTATATCTTGTATAGGATTTCATAGGTGCAGACTGATGTTGAGTTCTGGTAGAAAGAACAGCAGGACCTTTATTAACAAAATTTATAATATGATATAGTTAAGTAATTGATAAGTTTGGGGGAACAGAAATGAGTATTTTTGATGTGTTTAAAAAAGATGGAAAGAAAAAAAATGTAAAAATTGAAGAAAGTAAAGTTAAAGAGGCTGTAAATGAAAATGTAGAAAATACAGAGAATTCAGCAGATGAAGAAATAAATATTGATGATATAATAACTCAAAGCAGATATAAGGAAATGATTGAACGTATTTATAAAGATGGAGATCATGGTGTATCAATGATGAAACAATGTACACTTATTGATAATATATTCGTCTTGGGCTACATTGAAAATGTAATCATGCCTGATTTAAAAGAAAAAAATAAGGAAAGTGAGTTTTACTGGTTCCAGACAACAATGCTTCTTTATAGAAAGATCTTTTACGATAAGATAAGCAGCCAGGAAAAGCTTTGGAAGATAGTATCTAAGACAACAGGATTCCCATTTATAGATAGAGGGTGTGAACATTTATTGGTATGTGAAGATAATATAGATATCGTTATAGAAAATCTTAAGAAGATGTATTATGATGTTGAAATTATCGAACTAACAAAGGATCATTTTAAAGAAGAACTTAGTGAGCTGTTTAGGCTTGGATATAAAGGAATGGGATTTAGCGATGGAATACATAGACCATATTATATGAGCAAGGAAAGCCTTGTAGATTTTGAGAAAGTTCCAGTGGAAAGATTTTATGTTAATCCATATACACAATATTCGATGATTTCATTCTTCCAGGAAATCAGGAGAAATGTGAATTATGAAGGTGCAGAAAAAATAAGACAGAACCTGGAAATTGCAATGATAAATGGCTTAATTAATTCAGTTTATATTGTTCCATTAAAGAAGAATGATGATGGACAGGCTCAGCTTCCAGTATACATTGCTTCAAAAAATGAGGAAAAGGGGACTGTGAGACCAGGATTGTACGTATTTACAGATAAAGCTGAAATGAAAGAACTTGAAAAGAGAAATGTAGAAGCAAATGAAAAGGGATGGGAAACAGGTACATATACTTTTGTACAGCTTATGAACTTAGTAGATGAAGCCCATATATCTGAAATCTGCATAAATTGTGAAAGTCTAAACTTTAAGCTTAACCATGAGTCTATAGAGGTATTAAAGAGACAGTTTGCAATGGTAAAAGATAAAATTCAGGAAAAGAAAGATGAATGGGAAACTGTTGAACTTCCAAAAATGATAAAAGATAAGAGCATTCCAATGATAAAAGATTTTAAGGAAGCACCTATCTTTGCAAGAAATCAGGATAGCGTTCTTATGAGTAAATTTGTCTTTGATATTTTATCTGAAAGAGGCTTGAAAAAAGATATAATGGAATTCTTCTTTAATGATGAAGAAATAAAAACAGTATATCTTTATGATTTTGATTTCAGACGTATTGCATTAAGCATTAAAGATACTGAAAAGAAGAATGGTATGTTTATAATGCCAATGAGATATGATGATGAAAATGAAGATTCTGAAATAAATGATACAGCAATCCATTATACAGAAGATGCTCAGAAGATCAAATCTAGAAATGATGAAACTGCAGAAAATCAAAATTCAGAAAAGACAATGCATTTTTATACTATAGAAAATAAAAATACTCATAAAACATATCTGCCTTTATTCTCTGATGAAAAAGAAGCAGAAAAGGTATATTCAAGAAAAGCATACCGTTATTGTATGGTTTCATATAAAGATGTAATGGATAAAGTAGAACCATATGATGGAGTTGTAATTAATCCATCATCTATGAGTTATATACTTGAAAAGAATCTTTTAGATAATATTTTTGATATAGAAAATAAATAGAATTATATAAATGATAAAATCCTTGAGAAAGATTATTTTCTAACTCAGGGATTTTATCAAGTTAAAATAAAGGGGATGTATATAATGAAATTATCAATTATTTATTATAGCAAGACAGGAAAAACTTTAAAAATGGCAGAAGAAATTGAGAAGGGAATGAAGTCTGTAGAAAATATTGAAGTTCAGTTATTTGATGTGGATAATATAGATTATGATTATATAAGTGAAAGCAGGGCAGTTATATTTGGAACACCAACATACTATGCTAATACCTGCTGGAAAATAAAAAAATGGTTTGATGAATCATGGAACTGCAATCTTAGTGGGAAAATTGGAGGAGCATTTGCAACAGCAGATTTTCAGCAAGGTGGAGCAGATAGTGCCATTCTTACAATTATAAATCATCTTATGGTAAAAGGGATGCTTGTATATTCTGGAGGCTCTGCACTTGGAAATCCATATATTCATTTAGGACCAGTAGCACTAAAAGATACTTTTGAAGAAAGCAGAGAAATGTTCAGGATATTTGGAAAGAGAATTGCTGAAAAATGTATTGAATTATTCAAGTAATATCTAAATAAGAAATAAACTTTTGAATACTATTTATAAATGTTTTATCTTAAATTAATCTTAAAATTACCTATAAATTTAATTAATTTACATATTTTTAATATTCTAATTGTTGATATTGCTCATTTTCTGATTTAATAAACCAATAAAGGACAAAATTGACAAAACATGAAAATATATTATAATAGTTAGTATGCTACGTATTCC
>JBJEJM010000090.1:0-3803 GCA_051878075.1 Clostridium sp.
CTTTTGAAGAAGCTGATGAAAAATATCATTTCCAAAAAGAATACTGTGATACATGTGCTCTTTTAGATGAAACAAATGAAGCAGAAAACTATGAAACAGCAATTAGAAGGGTGATGAATACTATAAGTGATATATGTAGTGAACATTGCAGTGAATCGGGTGAAGAATGTAACCTTCTTATTGTAATTCATGGCGGTATTTTAAGACTTATTATAGATTATTTAGATAACAGTATAAATGTAAGAGAAATGAACAATTCATGTATATGTAAGTTAGTCTATAATAATGGGGATTTTATGGTGGAATCAGTAAATGATATGAGCTATAGTGAGAATGGAAAGAAAATTAGAAATGAAAAACAGTAATTTTACAAATTTATTAAGGTTGCATGAAAATGTTTATCAGTTAGACGAAAAGTGATATAATATGAAAGGCACTGTTGAAACATATTTTTTTAATTATAATGTATTTTTTATAAGAAGATTTTAAATTTATATATGTAGAGTTATAGTGTTATATATATTAAAAGTGTGAGGTGAGATTTTGAGTACAGCCATGTTGAAGCTCAAAAAGTATTTAACAGATAATATGCAGAAGAGTAATATAATAAGATTTATTTTCTTTTTACTTCCTGTAATATCAATAGTACTAAAAGGAATAATATTTCAGGGATTTGTAACAAGCGAAAATCCATATTCCTTTAACTTTTCTTCAGGATATGCAGCAGTTTCTATTGTATCAATGCAGTACTATATAGCTTTTGCATTATTATTTGTAAGTTTTTCTCTTTTATTTAAGGGCAAGGGAAGAATAATTTATGTATTAATTTTAGATATTGTAGTAACATTATTATTTATTATTGATATATGGTATTACAGAGGATTTAATACTGTGCCATCAGTATTTCTTTTAACACAGACTTCTAATCTTGATAATTTATCAGATAGTATAAAGTCTATGATAAGTCCATTAGACTGGATGTTTATTTTAGATTTTGCTGTAATAGGTGTTTATGCATTTGTATTTAAAAAGTATTTTAATAAGGAATGTAAGAGAGCAGTTAAAGGTTTCTTAGTTACATTTGTTCTTCCCTTCATATTTATAGCATATGTTCCATTTAATCTTTACATATTAAAGAATCCATATGTAAAAAATGCATATTTACTTGCAGGTACAGATCCAACATATACTCATAGATATTTATCTACAATAGGATATCATATTCATGATCTTGCAATAGTGTACTATAATACACAGCCATATGAGTTAAGTGAACAGGATAAATCTGATATAGATGAATACTTTGATTTTAAAAATGAAAATCTTCCAGCAAATGAATACTTCGGAGCAGCTAAAGGGAAAAATATAATTTATGTACAGGTAGAATCATTAGAGGATTTTGTCATTAATCAGAAAGTCAACGGACAAGAGATAACTCCTAATTTAAATAAGATAATAGAAAATTCTATATATTTCCCAAATATATTTGAACAGGTTGGAGAGGGAACAAGTTCCGATTGTGACTTTATTGCAAATACAGGACTTATTCCAGTTAGAAGAGGAGCTACATTCTTCAGATATCCGTTAAATGATTATAATTCAATGCCTAAGATACTTGAAAACCATGGCTATAGTACAAGAGTAATTCATCCAGATAAAGGGTCATTCTGGAATTATGAAATTGCATTAAGTGGAGGAATTGGATTCCAGCAGTTTACAGATTATTATTCATTTAATATAGATGAATTTATTGGAATGGGATTAAGCGATAGAAGTTATTTTACTCAGGTTGTACCTATGATAAAGGAAATGGAACAGCCATTTTATACAATGACAGTAACATTGACAAATCACGGCCCATTTGATCTGCCACAAGAATATAGAAAACTTAACCTTGATAAAGAGTTAAATGAAAATAAACTTGGAGGCTATTTTGAAAGTGTACATTATACGGATGAGCAGATTGGAATGTTTTTAAATCTTCTTAAAAGTGAAGGGCTTCTTGATAACAGTATAGTTGTATTTATGGGAGATCATACAGGAGTTCATAAATATTATAATGATGATATTGCAAAACTTTCAAATCAGGAAGAGTGGTTCCAGGATATTGGCGGGAGAAGAGTGCCAGTTATAATTTATGATCCATCTGGAAGTATTACACCTAATAAGTTTGAAACATTTGGCGGCCAGATTGATATGATGCCTACATTATTATATTTAATGGGAATACCTGATGAAGAATATAATAAGACAGTTGTAGGAAGAAACTTATTAAATACAAATAGATCTTATGCAATAATAGTTAATGGAAGCATAAAAGGTGAAGAAAATCTTACAGAAGAGGAAAAGGCAATAGTTGGAAAATCCCTTGATATTTCTGATAAGATAATAAGATCTAATTATAATCCATATTTAAATCAGTAATGTTATTTTAAATTTAATAAATAATTTATATGGGAACTGCTTTGCAATTAATTTAAAAATTGATTGCAAGGCAGTTTTTGCTTCTCTTTTATGCATAAAAGAAGAGCAGGTTCTTATGATTTGTAGAACCTGCTCTTTGTTGAAATAAAAGATATTAAACTTCTTTAATTTCTAAATTTTTTCTTCTGTTATCTAATGGATTTAAATTAATGTGATGAACTTTCATACCTTCTTCAGGTTCCATTAAGAATTCATCAAGACGTATTCTTCCATCTTTAGTATTTGCAACTACCATCATTTCAGAACCCTTGTGATAAACAACCCAGTTGTATCCGTCTTTAACAACATTATCAACATCAGACATTGAAATTAAAGCTTTGTGTTTTGGATTTCCGTATTTATCTCTTAAAATAATAGCCATAGTTTCATGATCTATCTTTTCACAGTCATTTTTAAGAGTTCTGTTGTAAAGTTCAAGATTACATTTTCTATTGTCTAAAGTATCTCCATTTAAATGCTTTATTGGAGCTTTTGGATTTACATCAAGAATTACAGATTGAATGCTTCTTTTTATGTACTTAACTTTTCCTTTAACATTAGTTTTTGTTAATGTTAAAACAAGATAGCTGTTAAAGTCTTTGTGCCATTCTGCAAACCAAGGGCCATTTTCCTTAACTTTATCTAAATCTGAAGAATCTATTTTACAAGTCAGTTCACTTCCATTCTTCTTTAAAACTTTAATTTCAGTGATGACATCTTTTGTAGTATATACATTCTCATGAGTTTTGTAATTAGTATTAATTGTAAAGCACCTCTTTCATAATTTATATATAAGAAAGCATTATTAAAATTAATGTTAATCTCATATATATTATACTTCATAAAAATCATTATACTATTATAGCAAAATATTTTAATAAAAGATATAGTCATATTAATTCTATATAAAATTTTTAAATGAGTATATGTTCTGAATAAAATCATGAGTAAGTATGTGGTATAATTAATATGTAAATAAATGAATAATAACTAATTATTTACATTGTATCTAATACATTATGAAATTAAGAATAGGTGGTTTTAATAATGAAAAAGGAAAGATTATATGAACTTGATGTAATGAGGGGAATAGCTTTTTTATTTATAGTTATTCAACATAGTATTGGGGGATTTTCATTTAGGGATGAGATATCATTCAATGATTTCATTATTTCAAAGTTTATATATACAGCAGCAGAAAATGGTGTGGAGTTATTTATATTTTTGACTGCTGTAAGTTTGATATATACTTATTATGATAAGTTTAATATAAAAGAATTTTATATTAAAAAGCTAAAATTTCTGGTTCTTCCTTTTGTTATATGGTCTATTATAATTCT
>JBJEJM010000090.1:3903-5187 GCA_051878075.1 Clostridium sp.
ATAATCCAACAGATCTTGATAAAAAAATTATAAATGTATCACCTGTATTTTATTATTTTTATTTTGTAATTGGAGCATATGCAGTATGCAGTTATAAAAAGTTCAAGGAAATTATATTAAATCATAAGATAATAGTTTCCATATTGTATATCTTGAGTTTTGGTTTTTATTATTACTTAGCTATAAATGAAAGGTATGGTGGAAATTCACCTATTATTAATAGTACAATAAGTACAAGTATTATATTCAGGACAATTTCTATAATATTTTTCTATATGATTTCGTGTATAATAAAAGATAAAACGAAGTACATGTTAAGCTTGTTAAAGATAGTGAGCAGATATTCATTTCCAGCTTATCTTCTGCATGTTATGGTAATAAATTCACTTACATTTTATATTTCTACAGAGCCTTATTTAACAGGATACTTAAAATTTTTCTTTTATGGGTCAGTAATAAGTATAGGAATATGCTGGATTTTAAATTATATTCCTTATAGTGAATATATAATTGGCGTAAAATCGAAATTCAAATTTAAAATATTTGAAAAAAATATAGACAGTAAAATGCAGTCTTAAAAAATTAAGATTACAGTCTAAGGAAGAAGGATAGCAGAATTTATGGGTAAAAAGTTAATAATAATAAATGGTACTATGGGGGTAGGCAAGACAACTGTAAGCAGAAGATTATATAAGGCATTGGAGAATTCATTCTGGCTTGATGGAGACAGCTGCTGGTACATGAATCCATTTGTAGTCAATGATGAAAATAAAAAAATGGTAATTGACAATATATGTTTTATATTAAATAATTTTATAAGAAATACAATGTCGGAATATATTGTATTTAACTGGGTCATACAGACTGATGATATCATGAATCTTGTGCTTGATGGATTGAAGCTTAAAAATGTTGAAGTATATAAAATAACTTTAATGTGCAGCAGGGAAAGTCTGGAAGGGAGAATAGCTAAAGATATATCCTGTGGATTAAGGGATGTGGACAGCTTGAACAGAAGTATAGAAAATCTTAAGTTATATGATAAAATGGATACCTTAAAAATTAATACAGATCATAAGTCAGTTGAAATGATTATAAGTGAAATAATAAGTATAGTAAGATGATTTAATTGTTTATGAATTAATGCCGGATATATAAATTAATATTATATTCGGTATTAATTTACAATACAATTCTACAAAATACGACAAAATAATATAAAATATTTATTTTTTTTAAATTACATTGAAATTTATTGTTAGTTTTGATAATATCATTATTATA
>JBJEJM010000091.1:0-5134 GCA_051878075.1 Clostridium sp.
GATATTTAAATTATATAATGTATCCTGAAAATGGATATAGATATATGAACATAAACTTCAGAAATCCAGCATTACAGGATAAAGCAGTAAGACAAGCATTAGCATATGGCTTAAACAGAGAAAAGATTATAAGTTCTGTATTTGGAAAATATGCAAAAGTAGTAAATGTACCACAAGCAGAAGCTTCATGGTCATATTCAGCACCAGAAAATAACTATGAATTCGATCCGGAAAAGGCTAAAAAGTTATTGGATGATGCAGGATGGGTACCAGGTGCAGATGGAATAAGAGAAAAAGATGGTATGAGACTTTCATTCCATTTCCTTGCAAGAACATCAAATCCATTAAGTAATTCAATATTAGCAGTAGCACCAGACAATTATAAAGATATTGGAATTGAATTTACATCTGAATCATTAGATTTTTCTTCAATGCTTACAAAACTCAAAGCACACGGAACAGATTGGGATCTATGCTGTTTGGGATGGAGTTTAACAGCAGATCCAAATGCTAAAACAATATTTGTAACTGATGGAGCTCAAAATGATGGAAATTATTCAGATGCAAAAGTAGATGAGTTATTTGATAAGATTACTAAAGAGTTTGACAGAGATAAGTTAAAAGAATTATATAAAGAATTATATAAAGAATTAAATGAAGATTTACCTTATGTATATATGTATCAAGGAAATGACTTCTATGTATATAATGGAAGAGTCAAGAATTTAACTATCACACCTTATGAAAGATATACTCAGCATTTACATGAAGCTACATTAGAATAATTATTATATCATAATGAATGAGGCATCTTTAATATAAAGATGCCTGTCATTCTTATATAGGCTTAGGAGTGGAAAAAATGATACAATATACAATTAAGAGAATATTGAAAATGATACCTACGTTAATTATCATTTCTATAATTATTTTTGCAATAATAAATCTTGCACCGGGCGACTATCTGTCTTCAGAAGCAGCTCAAAAGATGTCACCAGAAAAATTGGAACAGTTAAGAGCAACTTTAGGATTAGATAAACCATTACTTGTAAGATATATTAACTGGTTAAAGGGAGCTATAACTGGAAATCTTGGAATTTCCCTTAAATATCAGCAGCCAGTTTCAACATTAATTAATACATATGTCTGGAATTCATTTTATTTGGCTACAATAGCATTTATAATTTCATTGGTAATTGCTATCCCATTAGGAATATTATCAGCAGTAAAACAGTATTCCTTATTTGATAAGGGTGTAACTCTTTTCACATTTCTTACATTATCACTACCAACATTCTTTTTAGCATTAATATTAATAAAGATATTTGCACTTAATTTAGGAATACTTCCGATTGGAGGAATGACCACAGCAGGATCAACAGCAACTGGAATGGAAAGATTTACAGATATATTCAAGCATATGGTAATGCCTTGTATTACATTAGTAATAATACAGATTGGAACAACAACAAAGTATGTAAGAACAGCAATGCTTGAAGTAATCAGACAGGATTATATAAGAACAGCCAGGGCTAAGGGGCTTAAAGAAAAAGTCGTAATTTATAAGCATGCTTTAAGAAATGGAATGATTCCTGTAGTTACACTTATAGGATTAAATATACCAAGCCTTTTTGCAGGAGCATTAATTACAGAAACAGTATTTATATGGCCTGGAATAGGTAAATTAGGTTATGATGCAATATTAAACAGAGACTATATATTAACAATGGGATTTGCTATGTTTATAGCTGTATTGACATTGATTGGTAATTTAATAGCAGATATATTATATGCAGTAGTAGATCCAAGAATAAAACTTGATAAAGGAGGCAAATAATGAATACTAGTATAGCAGCAAATAAAAACAAAGAAAGAAAAATAGAGTCTCCATCAAGAATAGCTATAAGAAGATTATCAAAAAATAAGCTGGCAATGTTCGGATTAGTTGTGTTGATTTTCATGATATGCTTTTCGTTTATAGGGCCATCTTTTATGCCTTATGGTTATAATACTCAAAGTGATTTTGTAAAGCAGGGACCTATGGCAGGATATATATGTGGAACTGACTATCTCGGAAGAGACATTTTAACAAGACTTATGTATGGTGGAAGAATCTCAATATTAGTAGGTGTTATATCTGTTGTTTTAGAAATGGTAATTGGTGTATTAATTGGAGCAGCAGCAGGATATTACGGAGGCAAAATAGATACATTTTTAATGACAATAACAGATATATTTTTATCATTGCCATTCTTGCCAGTAATATTAATTGCAGCAAGTTTAATGTCTGACTTTAAATTAGATCCTCAAATAAGAATTATATTTCTTATGCTTATACTTGCAATTTTAAACTGGCCTACAGTTGCAAGACTTGTAAGAGGTGAAATTTTATCTTTGAGAGAACAGGAATTTATGCAGGCAACTGAATCATTAGGTTTAAGTGATTTTAGAAAGATAATTCATCATTTAATACCAAATGTTATGCCTACAGTAATTGTTAATGCTACTTTAGGTGTTGCTAATGCAATAATAATGGAAGCAACTTTAAGTTATTTAGGTGTTGGTGTAACAGAACCAATTCCATCATGGGGAAACCTTATGGAAGCAGCAAATAATCTTGCAGACTTCAAAAATAGACCATGGTTATGGATTCCACCTGGTGTCTGCATACTTGCAACAGTTATGGCAGTTAATTTACTAGGCGACGGTCTTAGAGATGCTCTGGATCCTAAGATGAAGAGATAGGGGGAAGGATACATGAGCACAAATATATTAGAAGTAAAAAATTTAAAGACTTATTTTAAGACAGAAAGAGGAATTGTAAAAGCTGTCAATGATGTTTCTTTCAGCATAAGAAAAGGTGAAACAGTGTGTATTGTTGGAGAATCAGGATGTGGTAAATCAATAACAGCATTAAGCATCATGGGACTTGTTTCTAAGGATAATAGTATTAATGCAGGTGGAGAAATACTGCTTGAAGGTGAGGATTTACTAAAGGTATCTGATGACAGAATGCGTGCAATAAGAGGTAAAAAGATTGGAATGATATTTCAGGAACCTATGAGTTCTTTAAATCCAGTCTTTACAATTGGATATCAGGTTTCAGAAGCACTTATTATTCATGAAGGCCTTAACAAGAAAGATGCAGATAAGAAATCAGTAGAATTATTAAAAAAAGTTGGAATTCCAAGAGCTGAAGAAATAGTAAAATGTTATCCACATGAATTATCTGGAGGAATGAGGCAGAGAGTTATGATTGCAATGGCACTTTCATGTAATCCAGAATTATTAATAGCAGATGAACCAACAACTGCTTTGGATGTTACTATTCAGGCTCAGATATTAGACTTGATGAGAAAAGTAAAAAAGGATTTTAATACATCAATAATGATGATTACACATGATTTAGGCGTAGTTGCAGAAATGGCTGATTATGTAGTAGTAATGTATGCAGGAAAAGTAATAGAAGAAGGTAAAGTATTAGAGATATTTAGAAATACAGCTCATCCATATACTCAGGGACTATTAAAATCAAAACCAGTATTGTCACAAAGACAGGAAGAGTTATATTCAATTCCTGGACAAGTACCAGATCCTATAGGAATAAAGGATTCATGTTATTTTAGTGATAGATGCGATAAATGTATGGATATTTGTAAAAAATCTATACCTCCATTAAAAATTGTAGGGGACAATCACAAAGTTGCATGCTGGTTATTTGAAAAAGATGCCAATAAGGAGGAAAACTAAATATGTCAGATGAAGTAATTTTAAAAGTAGAACATTTAAAAAAGTATTTTCCTATAAAAGGTGGATTTTTTTCAAAGACTGTAGGCAGCGTAAAGGCAGTTGATGATGTATCCTTTGAGATTAAAAGAGGAGAAACACTTGGAGTTGTAGGAGAATCAGGATGTGGTAAATCTACAACAGGAAGAACAATTTTACAGCTTTTAAAGCCTACAGGAGGAAAGGTTTATTTTAAAGGTCAGGATATTACAAATCTAAGCAAAAAGGAATTAAGGAAATTAAGAACTAAAATGCAGCTTATATTTCAGGATCCATATGCTTCTTTAAATCCAAGATTAACTGTAGGACAGATAATTGGTGAAGCATTAGTGAGCCATGGTTTAGTTTCAAAAAAAGAAATGAGAAATAAGGTTCTTGAAATAATGAAAAAATGTGGACTAGATGAATATCAGATAGATAGATTTCCTCATGAGTTTTCTGGTGGTCAGAGACAAAGAATTGGAATTGCCAGAGCATTGGCTCTTAATCCAGAATTCATTGTAGCTGATGAGCCAGTATCAGCCCTTGATGTTTCTATACAGGCGCAGATAATAAATTTATTAGTAAAACTTCAAAAAGAAAATAATTATACATATATGTTTATTTCACATGATCTTTCAGTTGTAGAACATTTATGTACTAAAGTAGCAGTAATGTATTTAGGATCAGTAGTAGAATTAGCTGATAAAGAGGAATTATTTGAAAATCCAATGCATCCATATACTAAAGCATTATTATCTGCAGTACCTATTCCAGACCCTACAATAAAGAGGGAAAGGATAATACTAGAGGGAGATATACCATCGCCGGCTAATCCACCAAAAGGATGCAGGTTCAATACAAGATGCCCTTATGCAGATGAAAAATGCAGATGTGAAAGACCCGAATATAGACAAGTAGAAAAGGATCATTTTGTTGCATGTCATAAAGCAGGAATAATTGATAAATTAAATGACAATGCGAAAGTAAGTTTAGTTTAAGTCAGTATTCAATAAGGAGTTTTTTGTTATGTTTAGACGTAAATATATTAAATTGCATGAAGAAAAAGAAATAATTGATAAAATAAAGAATGAAAAACTTGAATCAAATGATATAAAGGCAATAATAATAGCTATGATGCAGGTTGCACTTCCATTAGCATTAGGAATTGCAGTTATATATTATTTAATACTTTTGTTTTTAACAAAGGTATGGTTGTAGACTTATCTTAAATAATTAATTTAAAGCATTCATGATATACTATGAAATTGATATATCATGGATGCTTTATTTAATAATTTACACAAAATACTCAAAAAAGATAAATAATTTTTCATTTTATAGCGATAAAATAAAAAAATGTATTTTG
>JBJEJM010000092.1:0-5091 GCA_051878075.1 Clostridium sp.
CCACATTAACCTATACTTTTTATCCCTAATGCATTAATAATATATAATATTTTATTGTAAGTACAATAGCTTGTACACTATATTATAACATATTTTATGAAAAAGTGACAAATTAATATATTTTAATCTTATGCGCAATTCTATTTTGCGAAATTTATTGTCTTAAATTAAAATTTATAAATAATTAATAATATTCTCATTTATATTCTTAATATACATTAATTTTCAAAAAAAGCCTTAGATTTCTCTAAGACTGAAAATATATTTTTATTAATCTTCATATGGACGAATTCTATATACTGCTCCAATTTCATCACATATTTTCTGACACTTTTCCTCATCTTCCTTCGAAATAGTTGTAGAAACTGTTGTCATTATTACTTTTGGAATTACCTTTGTACATTCCTTGGCAAAAGATATCATTGCATCAAATGATTTTTCTCCGAACTTACTTCTTACAAGATTATTATATTCCTCTGGATCAGGATCATTTAAACTTATAGAAACTGAATCTATTAGTCCTTTCATCATAGGTACTATGTCCTTTCCTTGAACTAAATTACCTAATCCATTTGTATTTATACGAATTGATATATCATAAGTATTTTTTATAAATTCAGCTGTTTTTATTAATACATCAAAAGCTTCTGTCGGCTCTCCAAAACCACAGAATACTACTTCATCAAAACTTTCTACATCCCATTTTTTGAATTCATTAATAACTTCTTCTGCTGACGGTTCTCTTTCAAGCCATAAATTACTTGATTCACCTACATGATTCATAGTTTTGCGAAGACAAAAAGTACATGCACATGGACATTTATTAGTTAAATTTACATATATGCTGTTATGAACTTTATATAATATTTCCATTGTAAAACCCCTTTTTATATACATATTATATAATAAAAACTATATTGTATATTTACTAAATAAGCTAACTGAGTATTCCTAAAAATTCTTCAAAACATACACCATCAGTTAGTGGTATATTCATTTCAATTGATCTTAATATACATTTTTCAATAAATTCCGCTGCTTTTTTGACAGATTCCTTAAATGGTACATGATTAACTGCATCAGCTGCTATTATAGCACAGAAAATATCCCCAGTTCCTGATCGCTGCATTCCAGCCTTCTTAATCTTTATTATCTCTGGTTCTTTTCCCTGCTCATAGCATAAATTTGATATGTATTCACCTTCAATTAATCCTGTTATAACTACTTTTTTAGGACCCTTTAAGGCAAGTTTTTCTGCAATATTTATTAATTCCTCTTTTTTAAAGTTATCACGATATTCAACATCAGCCAGAATACAAGCTTCCGTAAGGTTAGGAGTAATTATATCTGCTAATGGTATCAGCTTCTTCATTTCATTGCATATATCTGAGGTATAAGTAGAATATAATTCCCCATAGTCCCCCATTACTGGATCTATGATTACAATTGTATCGTCTGTTTTAAATTCAGATATAAATTTAGATACAATTTCAATTTGATGTTTTGAACCTAAAAATCCAGTACATATTCCTTCAAACCTTAAATCAAGCTTTTTCCATTCTTTATAATATGCTTCCATACGTTCTGTATAATCTTCAAAGAAAAAACTTGGATAACCTGTATGATTTGAAAATATTGATGTAGGCAATGGACAGCATTGAACTTTCATTACTGATATAATCGGAAGTTCAACAGCTATTGAACATCTTCCAAATCCAGACATATCATTAATTAGTGCTATTTTTTTCTGGTTATTATGGGACATTATTTTTCCCCCTTTGTTTAAGCTAAAATTATGTTTTAAAATAATATAAATTATCTTATCAATAAGATTTTAGCACATCTTTATATATTTCTCCATTCTCTTACAATAAAGCTATATGAAACTATGCAATATATTATTTAATTTCTTGAAAATAATCCTGCTCCTTTTATAATTTCCTGCTCTGCAAAAAGACTGGCAACAGCTTCTTTATATTCATTTAAAGTTTTGCTTTTTCTTATTTTCTTAATATACTCTTTATTATTTGAAAATATATAAATCATATAAGACCATAATTCCTTCATTTTAAATAATGCACCAATATCCTGTGGATATAAATCAAGATATGCATTAAGTACTTCTTCATGGAAAGCTTCAATTACTGATTTTTCTATGACAGTATCTTCTTTTATTTCTTTCATTAATGCTGGATTAGCAAGTATACCTCTTCCAAGCATAACTGATTCTAAATCTGGAAAAGTCTCTACCAAATTATCATAATCCTGAGGAGTAAAAATATCACCATTGTAACATACAGGATTTCTGCTTAATGACAATGCATCTTTAAAGACATTTAAATCTGGCTTATTGCCATAAAAATCTTCTCTTGTTCTTGGATGAATTATTAATTCTTCTAAAGGATATTTATTATATATCTTTATAAGTTCATAAAACTCATGTGAACTATCTTTTCCTAATCTTGTTTTTATGGATATTTTAATATTATTTTTATTAAAAATTTCAAATAAGAATCTGTCGAGTTCTTCTCTTTTTGATAAAAAACCAGATCCTCTTCCTTTAGTGACTACCCCTCTAGACGGACATCCTAAATTCAGATTAATTTCATCATATCCAAATTCCTGTAGTTTTAATGATGTTTTTATAAATCCATCTGAATCATTTGTAAGAATCTGTGGTACAATATTTATCCCCTTATTATTTTCAGGAAGAACATCTATTAATTCTTTGGTATTTAATCTTCTGCTTTCATTTGGAATAATAAAAGGTGTAAAATATTTATCTATATTATGAAAAAATTTTTCGTACGCATTTCTATATATGTGTCCAGTTATGCCTTCCATCGGTGCAAAATAGTATTTCATCAAAAACTTCTCCTTTATAAAATTTCTAAGAAATATTATAACAGTCTTGCTTTCTCTTATCTACTTTCAAATTACACCTGTTTTATCTTTTCATTCTATATTAAATATATTACACCCTATATTTTCATATTATTGACTTTTAAATTTATATCAGATATTTATTTTCTAATTTTTCTAATAAATCTATATATTTATTTCTTATGTCTGTATGTTCACTTTCATAATTCATACATTTTGAATTTACTTCAGCCATTATTTCATCTTTTAATTCTCTTTGTGCAAATGTATATACAACTCTGTCTTCCTTATCTATATGTCTTGTTAATAAGTCAGTGTAAGCAATTGCATTACCAATTACATCTATCTTAGCTTCTTCATTTCCATCCTTAACCTTTTGCACAGCTTCTTCTAGATTTTTTATATATAGTCTTCCCATATCATGTTCAACAAGCATTCCAAGCTTTACAAGTTTTTCTCCAAGGGCTCCTAAATTATCAACCATTTTATTGAAAAGAAAAACTTCTTCTTTCTTGTGATGATGACCATCTGCAAATTCTCTTACAAATTTAATAATTAAATCAAAATCATTATAATCTTCTTCTTTTATTTCCTTCTTTACAATTTTAAAGCATGCTGCTCTTATTACTTTAAGCATACGTTCAATATATCTATGTTCATCCATCATTAATTCTATAGCATTCATTTGTACTTCCTCCATTACTTATTATGAGAAATTTAAATATTTTTTCTTCTGAATTGAATTATAGTATATTATTATATTTATATATGTAACAATTGTTACATATATAAATTATTCTTGATAGTAACAATCCTTACTGCATCTGCCTTTAAAAAATTCCTTCATCACATTTTCTTTGTAATCCTCTTCATAGTTGAAACTGTTCACCATGCTTATAGCTTTTTTTAAATTCTGCACATCTCTTTCCATATAATCAATATAATTTCCTCTTCCAACTACCTTTAAATGCGTAACTCCTGCTGCTTTAAGCTTTTTAAGTGAACATAAGCCGCATCCGCTATTTCCAAGAATATAGCTGTCTTGAAATTCATCATCTCCTATTTGATTTTCATAATCTATATGAGTATCTGTTTCATGTTCTCCTTCATAATATGTTTTAAATTTTTTATCCACTTCTAAGAATTTATCATATTTTTCATCTATCTTTGCCATTTCATATGGAACCTTGCACATATGATCCATTTCATCACAATGAAGGGAACTGCAGAATGCACCTGTATAATGACATCTTTCATTTAATATAAACGCTTCATATTCCATATTCTTAACCTTATTATTTCTTATGCATGATTCCATATCTTCAATAGTATTTTTTCTGTGGAAAATATAACGTGAAATATTATTAAATTCATTAAAATAATCTATAGACAGCCTGTTTATTTCAGCACACTCGCCACTCAAATGTATTGAGCATTTTATGCCTTTTTTCTGAAGATATAATATAAGTGCTATATCTGCAATAATAAATTCATTAAATCCAATTTCAATTAATTGTTTAATTATTTCTGCTATAATCTCATACTGTTCATCAAGATAATAAAGATAATTAAATGCTATTGTGACTGGAACCTTATATACATCAATCATCTTTCTAAGTATCTTCATATCTTCCAGACATCCTATCTGAACATTATAATATAAAACTTCCCTTCTATTTAATGGAAACAAGTTGCCATACTTACTATTCCATTCATAAGGAACATATCCACAAAACATCTCATCTGCTCCTGCTTTAACGAGCCTTATATAATCATCTATTGAACCTAATCCTGCTACAATCTTCATTAATTAAATTTCTCCATTCCTTATATAAAATTCAAAACTATTCTGTCTATCCCGTTGTTTATATAATACTCTAGTTCCTCTTGATTTTTAAGCAGTGTATCATCAAATGCAAATAATGAATTATATCTTCCAACCATCTTTAAATGTTCTGGGTAAGCAAACACATACTCTTCACAATATTTAGGACATGATTTCACAAGCTTCTGCTTTCCTCTGTCAAGATTAGTACACATTGCATACAAAGTGCAGTATTGAGATGTATTTGTCACATAAAAAGGCATATGAAGACTATGATTTCCTTCTGCAATATTCATCCTGTATCCACAATTCTCATATTCATAGCGGCATATTTTCAAACTTTTCAGATACTCACTGAAAAATTGACTGTTAAGACTGTTTTC
>JBJEJM010000093.1:0-5027 GCA_051878075.1 Clostridium sp.
CAATCAAGTGTGGATTACACAATGCCTCTCAGACTGTTATTTTATATGTGTGAAATATTAAAAGAATATTCCGTAAATGCAAAACACAAAAAGTATGATAAGACTGTAAGAGTTCCAGCTGTAATACCAATAGTTTTATATAACGGTGAACATGTATGGGATGTACCAAAGCAGTTTAGAAAAATGATTTATAATGAAGAACTATTTGGCAATAATATACTAAATTTTGAATATGATATTTTTGATATAAGTAATGATGAAAAACTGGGTAAAGATAAACTTATTGATCTAAAAAATGTAACTTCAGCTATATTCTTATTAGATCAGAAAATGGATGCAGTAGAGTTTTTGGAGAGAATAAGAGTAATAGCATTATATTTTAACTCGTTAAGTGATACTGAGATTAAAGCAATTAAGAAGTGGATTAAAAATACAGTAGTAAATCCACTGGCTGAATCAGCAATAAAGATATTAGAGGCAGATAGAGAGGATGTGGAACTTATGGTGGCAAGAAATGCATTTATACTGGATGAAATGAAAGAAAAATCTAAAGCTGAAGGAAGAGCTGAGGGTAAAATTGAAGGCAAAATTGAAGGTAAAATTGAAGGCAGAATTGAAGGCAGAATTGAAGGCAAAATTGAAGGGAGAACTGAAGGCAAAGCAGAAATTCTTATAAAACAATTAAAAAAGAAATTTAAGGAACTTCCACTAATCTATGAAGAAAAAATAAAAGACATATCTGAAGATGTTGTTGAAGAAATAGCTTTAAATATTTTTGATTTAGAAAGACCTGAAGATTTGAATGATTATCTTAATCGAAAGTAGGGTGTTTTGTAGGTCAAATTAGGAATTATAACATACTTAACAATATTATTGAGTTTGGGAATATATTTGGATATTTTGTTAATGATAATGGAAATGTAAGCATTTCAAATAAGATTTTTGAGCAAGTGCTGTATAATTATTATTCATCTAAAGTTGAAAGCAGTATAAGTATGGATAATTATAATTTTAAGGATAATTTCATAACTAAAACAGGATTGGATTTCAAGAGATATTTACCGTGTGGGTATAGAGTTTCTAATTTTTGATTTTATTAAGAAATATATTATAATAAATCTATAAGATAAAATTAAATGTAAAGGAACAATAAAATGAAAAACATAATAAAAAAACCTAAAAAGACAGGATTAAAAGATAATCTTAATTATATGACAGTAGATTTTCTAAAAAATATTGCAAAAGTTTATGAAGTTGACAAAACTTATAAAATGAAAAAGCAGGAGCTTATAGATGTGGTTTATGAAAGGCTGACAGATGAAAATTATCTTATCAGCAATTTAGCTGCTTACTATGAACATGAAGAACATATGACTTCTGTTAATGGTAATGAACCAGTTGCAGATTCAATAAAAATGCTGGGACTTGCAAAGATCGGAATGTATTTTTTATATGATATTGGTGATGGTAATATAGAAAGCATCATGCCAAAAGAAATTAAAAAAGTCATTGATGATATTGATGAAAATAAAGTTGAAATAGTTAAGAATGAATATTCAGAGGTATTTAATTATTTGAGAGCATGTATTAATTTCTATGGTGTTATTGATGTGGAATTTTTCCTTGAGTTATTTGCAAAACATCATGAAGATCAGCCTGAACTTACATTAAAGAAATTAATGTATTATCTTGAAAAATATAATATTCATAATAGTGAAATAGTTTATTATAATGGAATGCTTGTATGTGAAGCTTTATGCATGTATGAAGGCGATATAGATAAAATTCTTGAAGGAAGAGAAGGCAAGGAATACTATGTTCCTCAAAAGGAAGAACTATTAAAGTACAGTGATGAATATTATATTAAGAAAACTAAGTATTATGATGATTTAGAGAAATATTTATTGAAACATTTAAAATACAAAAAAGAAGTAGAGGAGATAATTGGAGAGATAAATATAAATTGTGTTATGGATACCTTTAACATACAAAAGACTATTGAAAGACTTCATATGTTGGGTGTGAAAATAGAAAGTATGAAGGACATAGAAAAACTAATGACCTTATGTGTTGAGTTTGGAAATAATACTCCTAAATGGATTAACAAAGGGTGGACTCCTTCAGATTTAATGAAAAAAGAGAGACATAAAATTGATAGTCTGACTGTAATCAATTCTAACAAAGTTGGAAGAAATGATCCTTGTCCTTGTGGAAGTGGTAAGAAATATAAAAAGTGCTGCGGAAGATAATATTTGTATGAACCCTATAACTAGTTTGTTATGGGGTTCTTATTGATATACAGTACTATTTCTGATTAGAATTACTTAGCTCATTTATTTTATTTTCAAGCCTATTTAGCCTCATATACAATTCTTTAAAGTGCAATGTTTGCTTCTCTTCTTGTTCTTTTAGCTTATTTGGTATGTAATATACAACATTAAAGATAATTAATAAAATTAATGCTATAATAGAAAATTCTATTCCCATATAGGTCCTCCTTCGAATTACAATTTATGCGTTGGTTTATTATATCATATTTTATAAAATCAGCCATATATAACTCGAAACTTATAGTTCTATAAGGCTCATTAAGTATTTTCGGCATTTTTGACGAAAATACTTAATGAGCTTTTATAATTTAATCAGCAGTATATTATTCAGCTCTTAAAGCCTCTACAGCATCCTTTTTAGAAGCAATTCTAGCAGGAATAGTTCCACCAATTAATGTTAATGTTGTACTTAATATTACAAGGAATATAGCATAAGCTATAGGTAAATGAGCTACATTTTCTAAACCAGACATATTGTATAAAATCTTATTGATAGGGATTATGCCTAAATAAGTTATTCCAATACCTAGTGAGCCTGATAATATACCTAATATTAATGTTTCAGCATTAAACACTCGTGTAATGTCTTTCTTTCTGGCACCAAGGGCTTTTAAGATACCTATTTCTTTAGTTCTTTCTAATACTGAAATATAAGTAACTATTCCAACCATGATAGTTGATACAACTAAAGATATGCCTGCAAAAGCAATTAATACACCAGTGATACCAGTCATGATGCCATCAGTCATGTCTGATAAGTTGCTTGCTAAGTCTGTGTAGACGATAGTATCTGCATCACTTAAGCCTTCATTATATGAATCAAGATATTCTGTAACAGCTTCTTTAGTATCAAAATCCTTTGGATATATAGTGATCATATAAGGTGTAGAGTCTCCGCCTAAATATTGTAATATCTGTTGTCTGGCAGAATCATCAATTTTTTCTGTAGTCAATATATTATAATCAGCTTCTTTTTGTTTAGCAACAATATCTGATTTCTGTGCATCTTCAATAATATCTAATGCTAACTCATCTGAATAAGCTAATCCAACGCTTAATACAGTAAAAGGATTTTCTTCTTTGGCTTTAATAATACCTGTTATAGTGAGCTCCGTATTTTTATCGGAGTTATATATTGAAGCATAATCTGTATTTGGTACAAATACTCCCATGTCTGTTCCAGTATAGTAATCATTATTTGATACTAATTTTAAAGTAGTTCCAATAATTGAATCGTAATCTACTGCATCCTTGTCAAAACCTAAAGCTTTAAGGATTGATTCATCAACTCTGTTCTTTGAATCTACAACTAATACTAAATCAGTTTTATCTTCAGGGTAGCTTCCGCTTAATAAATCATAATTTTCTTCTACATATGAAACAGTATCTTCATTTAATGTTTTTGGATATGAAGAGAACTTTAAGTCAGAAGACTGAAGAGGTACTATATCATCTTCCTGCTGGCGTAAAAGATTAAAGTTCAGGATTCTAGTATATCCTATACTTTGAACATCAGCTGGATTAACTTGTTCTATGTAATCTATGTATTCATCTGTAAATATATTTTTATGTATTATACTTTCATCATCTGGGTTATAAGAATATATCTTAGTATATTCTTTATCTGAATCCTCTTCAGAAGATATGCCCAGCATTTTATTCCTTTGTGCTTCCAGAGTTTCTATATCAATTTCTGCTGCTTCCTGAGATATCATTATTGGAAACGATGATAAACTTTCAGCCTGAAAATCATCTATCTGAGTCTGGAATCCATTAGATAATGATAATATAGTTGCAATACCAATTATACCTATACTGCTGGCTAAAGCTGTTAAAGCCGTTCTTCCTTTTTTAGTTTTTATATTATTTAAAGATAACTTAAGGGCAGTATGCAGTTTCATACTGGTTTTCTTTAGCTGAAAATTATTCTTGTTTTCTGCAGCATCATAAGGGTTAGAATCTGCAATAATTTTACCGTCTTTAAATCTGACTATTCTTTCAGCATATTTATCTGCAAGCTCGTCAGAGTGTGTAACCATAATAACTAATTTTTTCTTTTCTTTTGCCACCTTATAGATTAAATCCATAATCTGTACACTAGTAGCAGAGTCTAAAGCACCCGTTGGTTCATCGCAGAGTAATATTTGGGGATCATTAGCTAATGCTCTTGCTATTGCAACTCTCTGCATCTGACCACCAGATAATTGATTTGGTTTTTTCTTTATATGATCCTTTAGTCCAACATCTTCTAGTGCCTGTAATGCTTTAGCTCTTTTTTCTTTAGGGCTTACACCACTTAATGTCATACCCATTTCTACATTCTCAACTAAGCTTAAATGTGGTATCAGATTGTAGCTTTGGAATATGAAACCTATAGAATTATTTCTATATGCATCCCAGTCATTAGTAGTAAAGTTCTTTGTACTTTTACCATCTAAAATAAGATCCCCGTCATTATAAGAATCTAATCCTCCTATTATATTCAGGCAGGTACTTTTTCCTGAACCGGATGTACCAACTATGGCAACAAACTCATCATCCCTAAAAGAAACAGATACATCATCAAGAGCTTTTACCGTGGTATCTCCAACATTATACACTTTCTTTATATTTTTTAGCTGTAACATATTGTCCTCCATCCCAAGATATAAATTTTATAGAAAATATACTTTGACGTCAAAGTATATTTGTAAAAAA
>JBJEJM010000094.1:0-1498 GCA_051878075.1 Clostridium sp.
GTTGCATAAACAGGTATTCCATTAGCTGAAAGATCCTCTATATCTCTATATATAGTACGTATTGAAACATTAAATTTATCTGCAAGTTCTTTAGCTGTAATTGTTTTTTTATTCACTAGAATTTGGACAATAGAAAACAATCTATCAATCTTCATATTAACTCACCTGTATAATCCCTGCTATTTAATTACTTTCCAATCTTTTAAAGGATAATATCTAAACTGTGCTTTTGCTTCTACATCAGACTTATCTATATAAGGATTGTCCCAATATCTAGAATCATATGACCCTGCCCTGTTATCTCCCAAAAAAAATATTTTATTATCAGGTACATTAAATATTCCATTATATATATTATTATTTTTTACATAATCTTCTTCTAATTCTTCACCATTGACCTTAACTATCCCATTATTGATTTCAATGCAATCTCCTGGTAATCCTATTACCCTTTTTATTAAAGTTTTATTAAGTTCCTTTGAATCAAATATAAGAATATCACCTCTATTAATATTATCCTTATTCAACACTCTTGTTGCTATTAGTCTATCATTATCATTTAAAGTAGGAATCATTGATCCACTTGGTGGAAGAACCACATTAATAAATATAAATTTATTAAGTAGAAATACTATACCTATAGATAAAATTATAGGTAATACCCATTCTTTAAAAAAACACACTATTTTTTTATTCTTTTTTAATTTATTTTCATGAATATTATCATTCATCTTTTCCATAACCTATTCTCCTTTCTTTTGCTACAATCGAAATTTTATATAGCTTTATAAGAATAAAATTTATATATTCAATAAGGTTTATTCAAAATAAAATACGTCTTCAAAATTCTTTTCTAATGCGATACATATTAAATATGCCAGCTTAGCACTAGGGCAGAATTGTAAGTTTTCAATAGAACTTATTGTCTGTCTTGATACTCCTACGATTTCAGCCAATTCACCTTGAGATATTCTTTTCTCTGCTCTCCACATTCTTATTTTATTATTAAGTATTAACTCATTATTCATAATCAATTACCATGTTTTTAGTATATATGAGACTATAAAAACCATAGCTCCAATCATACTTACTATACTAAATGCAAAATATATTTTCCTCCTACAGTATTTTAATTTACCAATATAAATAAAACTAAGATATCCCCAGAATAATCCTACTAAATCTTCAGATGGAATGCCTCTCCATATTTTATATGCAAATAAAACAATAAAAAAGAATATTATTCCTATTTCACCTATATTCCTAGACCTATCTTCTATATATTGTTCACCTTCATCAACAATTGAACTTCTCTTATTCCTCTCTAATATCTCCTCCCTATTCATTTTATACCTCCTTTTACCTTTATTACAAATTAATTGTAATACACAATTATCATTTTGTAAAGTTTAGCAGACATTTTTTCTTGAATACTTATCATTTATCCTGTAATATTATCCACTATTAAATATAAAATGAGCATTACTGCTTTTAGTAA
>JBJEJM010000094.1:1598-5024 GCA_051878075.1 Clostridium sp.
GGTATCGACAAAGTCGATACCCTGAACTATATGCTTATAAAATTAATTATTTTAAACAGGTAAGCTTCTTAATCGTTTCGCAAGGTTAGTATACCAGTCATTAACATCAGCAAAACTACCTACTATATCCATATGGTCAAATCCTTTTAATATAGGGAAAGAATTCCATTTACCTATTTGTGGTGTACCATTAAAATCTATATCTACTATATTATTTTTTTCTTCATCTGATACACCTAACTTTGGTCCATTTTGGCTAATTGTATTTACAACTCCATCATTTGGAAACCAGCTTTCATCAATCTTTGGAGATTTACCATCATCTCTTGTATATCTTCCTATTAAAGCTGATGTACCATAAAACGCTGGAGCCATTTCAGGTACCATAGGATGTTGATGATTAGATACTAATGATTGTCTTGATGCATCTGTTGTCCATGAGAAATAATAAACATTTGGCTGAGTTTTTACCCATTTGTTAATTTCTTCTGCACCTTTTGTAGATAAATCATAAGTTGCAATATCATTATTATCATTCCATAATTGTCCACTGTCTAATACTCTCTTTATATAATCACTTTGAGATTCTCCATCTTTTCTCTCTAATCCAAATTGATCTAATTTAAAATCATAAATATACTTAGTAAAATCAGCATCTCCCAAAGTGGCTGCTAACTGTTTGCTCATCATATTTACTAAGCTCTTTCCAGGTATTAAATCTGCTAATGTAGTACCATCATTAGGAGTTGAAATTGTTGTTACACTTGCAATCCAATTATTTCCTCCTTTAAATAATGGTGATAATTGTTCTTCTGGTGTTGCTTTTCTTTCTTCTTCACTGCCTTCACTTAATAGTTGAGTAAGCATACGAACTGTTTGTCCACCCATGCTATGTCCAACTAGATGTATTTTATTTTCATTACTTATATTTTTATATAAACCCTCAAATGTTCTTCCATACCTATTATGTCCATTTTTTTTACTATGGGCTTCACCATAATCAACTGTACCGCCTACGATGTATGCATATAATTCACATGCTCTATCCCAGTTACTTGATATTGGTCCTACTGTTGCTGTATAAGTAGTTAATCCTTGATCATTTAATGCTTGCTCAACATCTTGATCAATTCCGCCCCAATACTTTTGTACTCCTAATAATTCATCTCTTCCATACCCTAAAAATCCATGAACCAAAACTATTGGATATGTATTTTTTTCTTGACTATTTGATGTTAAGTTAGATATTCTTTTTTTATTACATAAACTAGTTGAATCTGGTTTTTTAAGTTCATCAGGATGCTGCTCTATTATTGGAGTTTTCTCTTCATCGCTACAAGGTAATTTAATATCTTCTGAATTAGGTACTTTAATATCATCTTCTTCGTGTAATTCTCTTACTTTTTCTTGTTCTTGACTTATTTCTTCTTTTGATTCGTCTAATATTTGTTGTACTTGTGAACTTATCATATCATTATCGCTTGTCTCAGTAGCAAATACTGAACAATTTACACTTGATAACAAAACAGAACATGATAAAACTGTACAACTAATCATTTTTAATAGTGATTTCTTCAAAATAATCCCTCCCCATAATCATTTGAAACTAATGATAATTTAATTTCCTCAGAAAAAACTGAAAATATATGTTTTTGTATCGATTTTTCTCTGCGAAATTTAAGTTATACATCAAATGAACCTACAAGGAATAATCGACTTAAATCCATTTTATTCCTTAAATTCAAAATAATTATAGCATATTATTTATTTTTTATAAAGTTTTCTATTTATTCCTAATAATTTCTATCTTTTTCTGCTTAATATATTGTATTCTTAGGAAGGGCTGGAGTAAGTACTGAATCTCATTGCAGATTTCTTATTATAAAAAAAGACATACTAAGATTATCCAAACTTCTCGTATGTCTTTAACACAATATAAAATATATTTCTAATTAACATTTAAACTTTAATTTAATTTTTTCTCAACGGGTACCCAAATCTCACAAAAGCAATCTGTATTATTATTTGCTGGATATAATTCAAAATCTGCTTCATCAAGCATATTATAAGCTGAACTTGGTAAAAATTCTTTAAATATTCTATCCCATTGCTCCATAATACACTTCTCATTATTACCAATACATTTAAAAACTGCCCAAAGATTTGGTTTGACATCCCATACCCTATATCCCTCTGGAACTTCACCGCCATCATATTTCATTGCTATTCCATATTCAAAATACTCACTTTCTTTTGAAATAGAAGCACAGATACCATACCTATCATGATTTTTAGTATATTTGCTCAAAACATCAATTACTCCTGTTTCCTCACACTCTTTCCAAAATTGAGGTATTTCACTACTTCCATATTCTGAAATAGATTCATTTTTAAAAGCTCTAACCTTAGCTAATAACTGAAAACTCTCTTTTTTTACAATTTTATAATCCAAAATACTTCCACCTTCCAATATTACTTTTATTACAAGGCGATTAAATGATTTTAATTGTGCTCCAGAGCATTTTGCTGCTTTAGGCGTAATTCCATGAAATCTTACAAAAGCTTTAGAAAAACTTTCTGGAGAATCATACCCATATTTCATAGCAATATCTATAATTTTACTATCTGACATAGATATCTCCTCACCAGCCATAGATAACCTTCTCTTTTTAATATATTCATTAGCTGTTATACCTGTAATCATACTGAATAACCTATGAAAGTGATAGTTTGACATGTATAAACTTTTTGCAGTATCTTCATAATTAATATCTTCTAAAATATGTTCCTCCATATAATTAATTGCCTTCTGTATACTCTGAATACAATCCATTTTCATCACCTCATATATTTATTTTAAGGCGGAAGAATTTTTAATTCCTAGTCAGTCTTGCTCAATTTTGTCCAATATAAAATATTTAGTTTATGAGTCTTATTTCTATCTATACTCAAAGACCTTATTTTTTGATTAATATTATTTTATTAGTATCATCTTCTAATAAATTCAAAACGTGCTACTTCTACATTTCCATCCATTTCTGTACCAATAATATTAAATCCACATTTCTTAGTGTAAAAATTCACATTTTCAAGTTTATCAGCAGGCGTTATAAGTGATAATTCTCTTAAATCTACATAGTGTTCCAAAACAAAATCAATTGTTAACTTTCCAATCCCTTTATGCTGATATTCTGGAATAATACATAGGTTTCCTAAATAATACTTTTTTTCACCCTGTTTATGTACAGATACAGCTCCTACGGGCATATTATCTAAATAAACTATGTGTTTTTCAATTTTTTTATTTTCAAAGGATTTTTCCATTTTTTCAATACTTATATTATATCCAGGACATTCCCCATATCGTATATAATCGGCATAGTAAGCTTTGTTATTAATTTCAATTAATAGTTCACAGTCTTCTTT
>JBJEJM010000095.1:0-5017 GCA_051878075.1 Clostridium sp.
TCATTTTTATAACCTTCAAAAACATATTTTCCACCTGCAAAAGCTTTTGCTTCATATATAACTCCATCTAAAGTTTCAAGCTTTACAGATGCATTAACTGATGTTAAAGGAACAATAGAAGTTGAAATTGCTGTTCCTATTATTATTGACATTATTTTATTTAAATTCATAACTAAACCCCTTTTATCTTTTGTTTTAAAAAACTCTTTTTTTATTGTAGCATGGACAATCATTTATAGAAATAGCTATTAATTTTTTTATGCTTTTATCAACAATTTATTTATTTAAATTCATTTTTTTAAACTCTCAGTACAATAAATTGTTATTTAATTAAATGTATTCATTTACATTTGTTATATTGTAGTTAATATTACAGTAGTTTTAACTATTTAATTTAAGTTTATACTATGAGTATAAAATAAATTTTTTATATACAAAAATTAATATTTTAACGTATACAACTAAATATTTCAATATTACCTCATATTTTTTTATCCTAATCTTAATTTTTTTTCTACAATATTTAGACAAATATGGTTTTACTTCAATATTTTTTGTATTTCATTTCTCCTTTTTTTTTACTTAATAAAAATTTTGCGATAAATTGATTATGTTTACATAAAATTAAAATATAATTCATTTTAAATTTTTACACTAATATGAATTTTTGTATATATTTTACTTTTTTCCTTGTGCATGGTATATTCTATTTGAATTTAAAAGTACAAAACAGGGGGGATTTTCCTATGAAGAAACAAATTATATCAATGTTAACAGCTACTGCTGTATCTTTAACTTTACTAGGTGTCAGTGCTAATAATACTTATGCACATGCTGCTGAATGGACAACTGTATCACACCAAAATGTTAACAGTCCAATTCAAATAGATTCAGTTTATGCTGAATATTATGACTTTGATCATCCTAATGAATACCAAGGTCAGGCAAAGATTGGAGATACTATTAATTTATCAGTTTATGCAACTGGTGGAGTTGGTGAACTTACTTATAGGTATCACATCACTAAGAATGTTCCAGGAGAATCATATGATAGTGGAATATTAACATCACCTGATTTTGCTTGGCAGCCTTCAATAGAAGCTCATTATAATGTAACAGTATATATTTATGATGAAGCTGGCAATTCAACAAGCACAGGTTTCCTTTATTCAATTGGAAAATAATCAAAAATAATATTTACAATGATATAAATTTAAATTCTTTATAAATTTATTTATTCATTACACTAAGTCATAGCAATTGTCGTACTATATTTAATCCAAAATTCGTATTAATTAAAGGAGAATTTCTTATGAAAAAAAAACTTTTATCAATTTTAACAGCTTCTGCTGTATCTCTTACTTTATTTGGTATTAGTGCTAATAATTCTGTACAAGCTACAGAAATACCTGCTGAATCAGAAAATATAGAATCTCCACTTACAATAGATTCAGTTTATGCTGAACATTACGACTTTGATTGTCATAATGAATACGCAGGACATGCAAAACTTGGAGATGTTATTCATTTTTCAGTAAAAGCTTCAGGTGGTCATGGACAACTTAGTTACAGATATCATATTACTAAGAATGCTCCAGGAAAAACAGATGATACTGGATTAATGTCATCATCAGACTATACTTGGGAACCATCTATACCTACAAATTACAATGTAACAGTCTATGTTACTGATGAAGATGGTAATTCTGTAAGCAGAAGTTTTTATTACCTAATTACTAAATAATTAAGCTAAATAATTTTACTTAATAAAATTATTTTATACTTCTCCTATAATAAACTAATTTATTATTTTAAATGTTTATTATAGGATTTAGTATAACTTACATAAAGCAACAATAGTTAAATTGAACTTATCAGATTATTATCAACAAGAACCTTCAAAGAAAAACTTCTTTCAATATTATCATCAAATCTAATTTTAGCCCTGTCACCATCCAGTTCAAGAATCTCACCTTTTCCATAAGTCTTATGAATAAGCTCGCTTCCAACTTTATATCCATAAGTATCAGGTGGAAGCTTATCAAATCCACCTTCTACAATAAATCTAGATATATCCTTAAACTGACCTTTTCTGTTTCTTGGCGAGAATAAGTATAAATTATCTATTGCACGTGTTATGCCCACATAAAAAATTCTTCTCTCCTCTTCAAGATTGTTTTCTTTGCTTGATTGATGAGGCATTGTATCTTCACATGCATTTATTATGTAGACATTTTTGAATTCCATGCCTTTTACGCCGTGAATTGTACTTAAAATTACACCTTCTCTGTTCTTTTTCTTCTTGCTTTCTTCAATACTCTGCTTTACTTCTTCTATGTGTGCCAAAAACTCAAATATAGTTTTATATCCTTCAGCTGATAATTTAAATTCTTCTATTATATCTTCAAGATCTTCAAAACTTTGATTGAACTTTTTAGAATATTCATGCAGATAGTCTATATACCCAAGATCCATTATAATGTAAGAAATGGCTGATGATAATGTTATTTTATTTAAATAATGAATATCTTTTTTTAACTCATCTAATTTTTTCTTTTGAAAAGGAGGTACATCATCCTTATTTATCAGAATATCAAATACACCTTCTTCTTTTGAATATGTCTTTACATATCCTATATTTACCTTACTCACATATCTGAATGGTTTATTGATTATCTGAACAAAACTGCTTCTATCAAATTCATTTACTGAAAGTTTTAAATACGCAATTATATCTTTACAGATAAAATGTTCAAAAAAATTATACTCCCTGTCAATAAGGGTAAATGGAATTTTTCTTTTTGTAAGCACATCTATAACTCCCATAGATTCAATATTAGTTCTATATAAGACCGCATTATCTTCATATGGAATATTCATCTTTTTATTATTTTCTATTATATCTACAATAGCCTCCCCTTGAGCTTTTTCATTATAAGAATTAAACCATTTGATAATACCATCATTTTCTTTATTCCATTTTATTTCTTTGCTGTTTCTTTCTTTATTACACTTTATTACATTCTTAGATTTTTCAACTATATTTTTTCTGCTTCTATAATTGATTGATAAATAATGCTTTTTCCCGTTTTCAAACATATCATCAAAGCTTACCATATATTCAGGTTTTGAGCCTCTAAAAGAGTATATGCATTGGTCTTCATCACCGACAGCAAATAATGAATTTTTGCTTTCATCATTAATTAATTTTAAAAATTCTACTTGTATTTCATCACAATCCTGGAACTCATCTACTAACACATATTTAAAAAGCCTCTTATACCCTTCCAAGAGCCTTTTATCATTGCTCAGCATTTCTAATGCTCTTATTGCTAAATCATCAAAGTCCCACTTATTGTTTTCTTCTTTGTACTGCTCATATGCAGTATATGCTTCCTCAAAAATTTCTTTTGATACTGAAGGTTTAAATTCATTTAATGATTTTCTTGAAGTCTTGAATACTGATATATTGTTTATTGTTTCCTTAATTTTATCATCATTAACTTCATCAAAGTATTTATTTAAAACCGAGCTTACAATTTTATGAACTACTCCTCCATCAATTATATCTATATCCTTTCCACTTCTTAAAAGAATTTTATAGAATAACCCATGAAATGTCCCAAAGAAAGGGGAATTTTCTCTTTTGAATACTTCCTCATATCTTTTTTTCATATTTACTGCAGCAGCTTTGGTAAAAGTTATTACAATAATATTTTTATTTTCAACTTTTAAACTACTTACTAAATGATTTACTCTGTTAATTATTACTGTTGTTTTCCCTGATCCAGGAGCAGCTACTATAAGCGCATTTCTTTCTTTTGTCGTTACTGCTGCCTGTTGATATTCATCTAAACTATACCCCACTATATTCTTCCTTTCCGTATTTAATATTATTTATAATTTCTATAACATAAAATACTATTTTAAATTATATCCATTTTTATATTTCACTATAAATTATTTTTACTATTAATTATAAATTTTATATTATAAAATTTTAATAAAAAATAGTATTTAATAAATTTACATCTTAAACATTATTGTCTATGAAATTATCAATTAGAACTTATTTTATATTATAACACTTACAAACAGTAAATATATTGTAATAAGCTGATTATAGTTGTACAATAAACATATGTATATTATTTTTTTCAAGCTATTTCTTGTTTAAAATATTATTTTATATATTATAAAAGGAGATTATTATGAATAATAAATCTAATTTCAATGTAAGAGATGACAGAAACCTTACAATGCTTGTTGACTTTTACGAATTGACTATGGGAAATGGTTACTTTAATAAGGGTCTTAAAGATAAAATTGCTTACTTTGATATGTTCTTCAGAAGAATTCCAGATGGAGGCGGTTATTGTATAATGGCTGGTGTTGAACAGCTTATTGAGTATTTAAATAATCTCAAATTCACAGATGATGATATTAAATATTTAAAAGATAAAAATTTATTTTCTGATGAATTTCTTGATTACTTAAAGGACTTCAATTTCTGCTGTGACGTATGGGCTGTTCCAGAAGGAAATCCTGTATTTCCAGGTGAACCGCTTGTAACTGTAAGAGGTCCTGTAATTCAAGCACAATTTCTCGAAACAATGATACTTCTAACAGTTAATCATCAGACTTTAATTGCTACAAAAGCAAATAGAATATGCAGAGCTGCTGAAGGACGTCCTGTAATGGAATTTGGTTCAAGAAGAGCTCAGGGATATGATGGAGCCATTTATGGTGCAAGAGCAGCAATTATAGGTGGATGCAGTTCCACTGCTTGTACTCTATCAGATAGAATGTTTAATATACCTGCTGTTGGAACTATGGCTCACAGCTGGGTTCAATTATACGATACCGAATATGAAGCATTTAAATCATGGGCTGAAATATACCCTGATGATTGTGTATTATTAATTGATACATATAATGTAATAAAATCGGGTATACCAAATGCAATAAAAACTTTCAATGAAGTTCTAAAGCCTTTAGGAAAGAGACCAAAAGGGGT
>JBJEJM010000096.1:0-4930 GCA_051878075.1 Clostridium sp.
CTTATCTAGAAAAGTGGTGGATTTTTGTATAATATAATATAGAAGTTAAACATAGGAGGAAGAAGCAGTTGTTTACAATTAAAAATTATGTATTTGCAGAAAGCTTAGAGCAGGCTTATGAATTAAATCAAAAAAGAAATAATGTTATTCTAGGAGGAACTGCCTGGCTTAAAATGGGAGACAGAAATATACAGACAGCCATTGATTTATCTAATCTTGGGCTGGATACAATTGAGGAAGATGATGAATCTTTTAAAATCGGATGTATGTGTACATTAAGACAGCTAGAAGTACATGAAAAGTTAAATTCATATTTTGATGGTGCTATAGCAAGATCGCTTATTCACATAGTAGGGGTTCAGTTTAGAAACTGTGCAACTATTGGTGGAAGCATTTATTCAAGATTTGGATTTTCAGATATCTTAACTTGTCTTTTAGCATTGGATACCTATGTAGAATTATATAAAGGAGGAATAGTTTCACTTGAAGAGTATAAAGATATGTATTATGATACTGATCTTTTAATAAGAATAATAATCAAGAAAGATAAAAGAAGAGTTTCATATCTGACTCATAGAAATAGTGCAACTGATATTCCAGCATTAGCAGTAGCTGCTTCAAGGGTAGATAATAAATGGAAGATAGTTATTGGAGCAAGACCACAAAGGGCTGTAGTAATTGACTGTAATAAGTTTTTTACTGAAACAGCAGTAGAACAGAAAGATAATTTAATGGATTATTTATTAAGTGCTGAAAAATCTCATAATAATGTGCCAGAAGATATAAAAAATAATTTTATAGACCATGTTTTAGAAACAGTTGAATTCCAAAGCAATATGAGAGCAAGCAAAGAGTACAGAAAAATATTAGCAAAAGTATTAATAAACAGAGCTATTGATGAGATTTCAGGAGGAAAAAATGGAAATTAAATTATGGATAAACGATAAATTATATGTAGATGATATTGAACCAGATATAATGCTTGTAGATTATTTAAGAAATAAAGGTTTTTTTAGTGTTAAAAGAGGATGCGAAACATCAAACTGCGGCCTATGCACAGTTCTTTTAGAGGGCAGTCCTATTTTATCATGCAGTACTCTAGCAGCAAGGGCAAATGGAAAGCATGTAACAACACTTGAAGGATTAAAAGAAGAAGCTGAAAAATTTGGAGCTTTCATGGCAGATGAAGGATCAGACCAATGTGGTTTCTGCAGTCCGGGATTTGTTATGAACGTTATTGCTATGAAAAGAGAATTGAAAAATCCAACAGAAGAAGAAATCAAATACTATCTTGCAGGAAACCTATGCAGATGTACTGGCTATATGGGCCATTTAAGAGCTGTAAAGAAGTATTTAGAGACAGTTTAAGGAGGACTAATTATGAAATTTGTAAATAAGGGAATAAGAAAAAAGGATTCCATGGCATTAGTAACTGGAAAACCTGTGTATACTGATGATCTGGCACCATCTAACTGTCTTATAGTAAAAGTTCTTAGAAGTCCTCATGCTCATGCTTTAATTGAGGAAATAAACACTGCTATAGCAGAAAAGGTTCCAGGAATAGAATGTGTCCTTACTTATAAGGATATGCCTAAATCAAGATTCACAATGGCAGGACAGTCTTATCCAGAGCCAAGTCCATATGACAGACTTATATTAGATAAAAGGCTTAGATGCGTAGGAGATCCTGTTGCAATAGTAGCTGGTGAAACTGAAAAGGCTGTAGATAAAGCTTTAAAGTTAATAAAGGTAAAATATGAAGTTTTAGAGGCTGTATTAGATTTCAGGGAAGCCAAGGATAACAAAATATTAGTCCATCCAGAAGAAGATTTTAAAGCATTATGTGATGTTGGAGCAGACAACAAGAGAAATCTATGTTCAACAGGCGGATTTGAGCATGGAAATGTTGAAGAAGAATTTGAAAAATGTGATTATGTAATAGAGCAGACTTATCATACAAAAGCAAACAGCCAGGCTATGATGGAAACATTCAGAACATTTACTGAGCTTGATACATATGGAAGACTGAATGTTACAAGTGCTACACAGATACCATTCCACGTAAGACGTATATTATCTAATGCGCTTGAAATACCAAAGTCAAAGATAAGAGTAATAAAGCCAAGAATAGGTGGAGGATTTGGAGCGAAGCAGAGTGTTGTTGCTGAAGTTTTCCCTGCAATAGTTACTTTAAAGACTGGAAAACCAGCAGAGATGATATTTACAAGAGCGGAATCATTGACAAATGGAAGTCCAAGACATGAAATGGAAATCAAAGTACGTTTAGGTGCTGATAAAAATGGTATTATGAAGGCAATACATATATACACATTATCAAATGCAGGTGCATATGGTGAACATGGTCCTACAACAGTAGGTCTTTCAGGACATAAATCAATGCCTTTATACAGCACTCCGAAAGCATATAAATTTGACTTTGATGTTGTATACTCTAATACAATGGGTGGAGGAGCATACAGAGGATATGGTGCTACTCAGGGTATATTTGCTCTTGAATCTGCAGTAAATGAGCTTGCAGCCAAGTTAAATATGGACCCTATCAAACTTAGAGAAATAAACATGGTTAAGGAAGGCGACATAATGCCTGCTTATTATGGAGAAAAGGCTAACAGCTGTACTCTTGATAAATGTATCACAAGAGCAAAAGAAATGATAGACTGGGATAATAAATATCCTTGCAGAGATATGGGCAATGGAAAGGTCAGATCAGTAGGAGTGGCACTTGCAATGCAGGGATCAGGTATTTCAAATGTAGATACTGCTGCTGTTGAAATAAAGCTGAATGATGACGGATTCTATACTTTAATGATTGGTGCAGCTGACATGGGAACAGGATGTGACACGATTCTTGCACAGATGGCAGCTGACTGCTTAGACTGTGATGTTGATGATATAATAGTTCATGGTGTTGACACTGACCAGTCTCCATATGATACAGGTTCTTATGCATCAAGTACCACATATATAACTGGTGGAGCTGTTGTCAAAACATGTGATACTTTAAAAGCTAAAATGCTTGATGTAGCAGCAAAGGTACTTGAAACTTCAAAAGATGATCTTATATTTGAAGGAAGAAAGATCGTATCAACAGATGGCACTAAGGAAATCACATTAAGAGATTTAGCAAATAGGACTTATATTGCAGGAGTGAGCACTATAAGTGCAAGTGAAACAAATTATTCTCCAGTATCACCACCACCTTTCATGGTAGGAATGGTTGAAACTGAAATAGATATGATGACAGGTGCAGTTGAAATAATAGACTATGTTGCAGTTGTTGACTGTGGAACAGTTATAAATCCAAACCTTGCAAGAGTCCAGACAGAAGGAGGAATTGTGCAGGGAATTGGAATGGCATTGTTTGAAGATATAACATACAATAAAACTGGGCAGATGCTTAACAATTCATTCTTACAATACAAGATTCCTACAAGACTTGATGTTGGAAATATAAGAGTTGAATTTGAAGCAAGTTATGAGCCTACAGGGCCATTTGGAGCAAAATCTATCGGGGAAATAGTAATAAACACTCCATCACCAGCTTTAGCACATGCTGTATACAATGCTACAAAGGTTAATATAAGAACTCTTCCAATAACTTCTGAAAAGATATTAATGGGAATGTTAAATGGTGAAAATTAATCTTATACTACTGGCATCGGGGAATAGTATAAGATTTAATGGAAATAAGCTTCTTTCAGAATTTAAAGGTCTGCCTCTTTATATGCATACAGTAAAGAAAGTTAAAGATATTGATTTTAACAAAGTAATATGTGTTACTCAATATAAAGAAATAGTGGAAAATCTTAAAGGTAAGAATATTCATGTGGTCATAAATGAAAACAGCAGACGAGGAATTTCAGAATCCATAAAACTTGGAATAAATTATGACAGACATGCAGATGGATACATGTTTATGGTATGTGACCAGCCTTTTATAAAAAAAGAGACATTGCAAAAAATGGTTGATATCTTTGAAAGGAGCAGCAAAGGAATCGTAGCTCTTGGCAGTGATGAAGACAGTGTTATAGGAAATCCTGTTTTATTTTCAAGCAGGTATATAAATGAACTACTATCACTTGAAGGTGATACAGGCGGAAAGAAAATAGTAAAAAAACATACGGATGATCTTGAGATAGTTAATGCATATAATAATCTTGAACTTACTGATATTGATACGAAAGAAGTTTATGAAAAATTAAAGTAGAAATTAGGCATGCTGAATTAGCAAATGAAAATTGTTTGCTTGTGGCATGCCTATTTTCATTTTGTCTTATTACATATATTTAAAAACTATATTTATCCGTATAAAAGGGGGTTAGTTATATAAAATTTTTACTCTTGAACCTTTTTTAAAAGAAATGTTGTTTTAAGGGAATATAAATTTGTTTTATTACTTATTTTTGTTAGATATAATCTACTGAAAGAGTTGAAATTTTTATATAAATTTTAGGCTATGTTTTAAAGCAGGGTTGAAAATGGATATATTAGAAAAATAGGTTATAATATAGATATAATAGTGTTTGGGAGGTAGAATTATGCCAAATGTGAAGTCTATATCAAATGATGCAAACTATCATTTTAAGTCTTTATAATATTCTCTTCAATTAGGTGGTATTGGAAAACTTTTAACATGCTTAAATTCTTCAACTTGAATTTCACTTGGACTTATTCTTATTGTAATATTATCAATTCCTATAGAATGATGTGGCTCAACGAATGGACTGATTTGAAGTTTTATTATGAATGTAAATGAACGATAACTAAGTCTTTCTATTTTTAAAAATTTTATATCAAATAAATCATATAATTATTTGAATACATAATAATTTATAAGTGAACAACCATATATACAATTTTTAGGTTACATTTCAACACTATATTAAAACATAGCTAAATTTTAAAAAAT
>JBJEJM010000097.1:0-2029 GCA_051878075.1 Clostridium sp.
ATTAGAACATATGATGAAAATTTATAAATAATTTTAATGATCTAAATTGGAGGAATTACAATGTCAATATTTGAAGGTTCTGGTGTAGCTATTATTACACCTTTTGATAATAACGCAGTTAATTTTGAAAAATTAAGAGAACTACTTGAATGGCATATAAAAAAAGGTACAGATGCAGTTATTGTCTGTGGAACAACAGGAGAAGCTACTACAATGACTGAAAAAGAAAAAAAGGACACAATAAAATTTACAGTTGATGTTGTCAATAAAAGAATACCTGTAATTGCAGGTACTGGATCTAATAATACTGCTGCTGCCATTTCAATGAGCAGATATGCAGAAAGTATTGGTGTTGATGCCATTTTAGTAATCACACCATATTACAATAAAACTACGCAAAAAGGTTTAATCGAGCATTTTAAAGCTATAAATGATGCAGTAAAAACTCCTATGATTTTATATAATGTTCCATCAAGAACTGGTGTAAATATTAATCCTGAAACTTTATTAAAACTTGCTGATCTTAGTAATGTAAAAGCCATAAAGGAAGCTAGCGGCAATATAAGTCAGGTTTTGAAAATGAAAGCATTATGCAGAGATAAAATAGATATTTACTCAGGTAATGATGATCAGATAGTTTCTATAATGTCACTTGGAGCAAAAGGTGTTATATCTGTTCTTGCAAATATAATTCCTGACAAAGTTCATGAAATGGCTTATAAATGTCTTAATAATGATTATAAAGGTGCTTTAGATATTCAAATTGATACTCTGCCTTTAGCAAATTCATTGTTTATAGAAACAAATCCAATTCCAATCAAGACTGCTATGAATTTGATGGGATTAGAAGTGGGACCACTAAGACTTCCACTATGTGACATGGAATCTGCTAATGAAGATATTTTAAAAGCTGCTCTAAAGCAAAATAAATTAATGTAAGGTGGATAATATAGTATGGTAAAAGTAATATTAAATGGATGCTGTGGTAAAATGGGAAAAATGATTACTGAATGCAGCACAAAATTCAAAGACTTAGAAATCGTTGGAGGAATTGATAAGTTTCCACAAGAAACTTCTTATCCAGTGTTCAAATCTGTAGAAGAAGTAAACATTGAATATGATGTATTATTAGATTTTTCAAGAGCAGATGCTTTAGAAAGCCTTATAGCTTTAACTGAAAAAACTAAAAAACCTCTTGTTATATGTTCAACAGGATTTTCTGATGAACAGTTAGCTTTAATAAATAAAAAGAGCAAGACTCTTCCTTTATTCAGATCAGCTAATATGTCACTAGGAATAAACTTAATTAATTCTCTATTAAAAAAGGTTGCACCTCTTCTTTATGGAAATTATGATATTGAAATAATTGAAAAACACCATAATCAAAAGGTAGACTCTCCAAGTGGTACTGCTCTTTTACTTGCAGATACAATAAAGGATTCATTAAAAGATGAAGTTAAATATGTTTATGGAAGAGAAGGTCATGCAAAAAGAGAAGAAAATGAAATAGGAATCCATGCAATAAGAGGCGGATCTATTGTTGGAGACCATGATGTTATATTTGCTGGAAGTGGTGAAGTTATTGAACTTACTCATAAAGCAATATCAAGAGAAGTTTTTGCAGTTGGTGCATTAAAAGCATGTGAATTCATGGCTTCAGTAACTGCTCCAGGATTATATAATATGGATGATGTTATAGGACTTAATGATTAATTCTGCTTAATATATTTTTAAAGGACTAGTAAATATTTTAATTAAGTATTTACTAGTCCTTATTTATATTTATTAATAATCTATAATTTAAAATTATAGATTAAATTTATAACATATAGATATAACATATAGAAATCTTTTAAAATTACTGTAAATATGTTTTATAGGACTGAATCAATAAGAAGCTTTGTATAATCGCTTTTAGGATTATTTATAACATCATATGTTTTTCCCATATCTACGAATTTTCCTTTATACACTACTCCCATCCTATCACAGAAACTGCTCACAAGCTTTATATCATGAGATATAAAAA
>JBJEJM010000097.1:2129-4872 GCA_051878075.1 Clostridium sp.
TTCTTCCTTTCATTTTTATCTGAATAACATAGATTACAGACATACTCCATTATTGAATCTCCTATTGTCATTCTTGGATTGAATGACCCCTGTGCATCTTGAAATACCATTTGAACATTACTGTAGTACTGCCTTATTTTCTTTCCTTTGAAATTATCTATATCCTTTCCATTAAGAAGTATGATTCCTGAATTCTGCTTTTCAAGCTTCATTATAAGTTTAGCAATAGTGCTCTTTCCACTACCGCTTTCACCTACAATTCCAAAGCATTCCCCTTCATATAATGAAAAGCTTATATTATCTGCTGCTATATGAATATGATCCTTTTTTTTAAATTCTTTTCTTAAGTTTTTACATTCCAATATAACTTTCTTCATTTATATACGCTCTCTTTTATCAGTTAAAATAATGTATGCTATCTGGATAATCTACATCTTATAAAATGATTATCACTAATTTCAGTCAGCTCATATTCCTGCTTTATGCATTCATCTTCACAATACCTACATCTTTCTGCAAATCTGCATCCACTTATATTTTTTTCAAATGAATGCATACTTCCTTTAATTGCTTCTGGAAGTGGACCATTCATTTTAGGCACTGCATTTATAAGGGCCCTTGTATAAGGATGAACAGGATTATTTATAATTTCATCTTTATCTCCATATTCAATGATTTCTCCTGCATACATTACTGCAACAGTATCTGCCATTTTTGATATAACACCCATGCTGTGAGTTACTATTATCATGCTGGTTTCATATTCATCTCTAAGACTCATGAGTTCCTTTACCACCTGTGCCTGTACTGTTACATCAAGTGCACTTGTAGGCTCATCACATATAAGAAGCTTTGGATTCATTATCATTGCAAGGGCAATAGCCATTCTCTGATTCATTCCTCCACTGAGTTCAAATGTATAGCTGTCTAAAATACATCTCACATCATTTAAGCTTAGCTTTTTCAGTAATTCTTCAGCTTTTTCAATACATTCTTTCTTATCTGTCTTTTCATGGACATTTACTGTTTCAATAAATTGTTTTCCTATCTTTATTACTGGATTAATAGTTGAAGATGGGTTTTGAAAAACAACACCTATTTCTTTTCCTCTTATTTTTCTCATTTCTTTTTCTGATAATTTAAGAATATTGTTATTATTGAACATTATCCTGCCATTATCAATATGTTCGCTTTTATTTATCATTCCTATAAGAGCTCTTATAAGTGTACTCTTTCCACTTCCGCTTTCACCTATAATTCCAAGTATCTCTCCTTTTTTAACTTCCAGATTTATATCTCTTAATATCTGAACATTATTATTAGAAAGATATAATCCATTAACCTTAAATAATGATTCCATATTTTTCTCCAAATCCTTTTGTTATTCAACATCAGTTTCCCAATTGAACTGATAATAATCTGTTGCATGAATGTCAAAGTTAACAACATTATTTTTCATTACAAAACTCATTTTTAAATGTGCAATAAAGTCAAATCCATAATCATCAAGGATTTCTCTGACTATCATTGATGATAGTTCATTTCTTTTATCAATATTAAATTCACTTTCCATGTCTTCTAAAAGCATTTCTGCTCTTGAATTCACATATGATCCATAATTTGATGATCCTCCAGCCTTAATAAGATTATTTAAATAGGCATAAGTATCTCCAGTTGCTGCTGTGACATTTGAATAAATTGCAAGATCAAATTGTCCATTCTGAAGCACATCCATAATATTATCACTTACTTCTACAGAAATATCTATTCCTATTTCTTTTAAATCACTCTGTAATGCCTGAGCTATTAATGGAAGCTCTGCTCTTGTAGAATAAGTTATAAGCTTAAACTTCAGCTTATGTCCGTCTTTTTCTAATATTCCATCATTGTCAGTATCAGCATAACCTGCTTCTTTTAATATATTTTCAGCTTCATATATATCATATTTTTCATCATTTGAACTACCCATTACTGACATGCTTTCTGGAAATGGTCCATATGCAGCAGAAGCTGAATTTTCTAAAAGAACTGATGCATATTTCTCTTTATCTATGGACATACTTATTGCTTTTCTTACACTTTCATCCTGCAGGAGAATATTATTAAAATTATAATACATTAATATTACACGAGAAGTATCTACACTACTTATTTTATATAACGGATCATTTTCAAACATTTTTAAAGATGAATAGGGTATTCCCTGAGCCACATCAATTTCACCAGTCTGAAGTGCCATTGTAAGGGTGTCAGCATCTGAAACGTGAATTATCTTAATTTCTTTAAGCTTAGGCTCACCCTGCCAGTAATTATTATATCTTTCAAGGTTGCTTGATTTTATTGGATTAAATTCAGTCATCTTGAAAGGACCTGTTCCAACAGGCATATTATCAAAATCTTCTGTTCCTTCAACATCAATAATAGAGGCAAAAGGATCACATAAATCATTTATTAATGTTGGATTTGGATAACTTGTGGTTATTATAATATTCCATCCTTCTATTTTCATATCTTTTATTTTCAGTGTGTCATCTGCTCTTTTATTCAGCTCACATACTCTCTTCAGTGAATCTATCACCTTTTCAGGCGTTACAATTTTTCCATTTTGAAATGTAATTCCTTCTCTAATTTTTATCTTCCATGTGAAATCATCTATATTTTCATATGATTCAGCAATATTGTTTATAATATTCATTGAATTATCTAACTTAAACAATGTTTCAGCTATTCCATATCTAACAGT
>JBJEJM010000098.1:0-4816 GCA_051878075.1 Clostridium sp.
CCTCTGTTCACTATCACATTTCCATCTTTATCAAGTGCTGCATATTCAAGATTTCTTAAATTAAAATTCAGCTTTGACTGCATACTATAAACATGTGATTGAAGAGGGTTTAAAACAGTATTTACGTATCTTGTACGCTTTTTTTCACCATTAACTTCAGTAAAATCATTATCATTATCATAATTATAATCATCAGTATATGAATCAATATATATACTTTCTATGCTCTTTTCACTGCCGCTTGTTTTTTCTACAATATCTTTATACAAAACAAAACTACAGTTGCTTATATTTTGCAGAAGATTACAATCATCATAAGGAGTATTATTCTGACTATTAGATATTTCCTTTATCTTAGGATAATAAAGCAATATTCCAAAAGACATGACAAGTATTGAAATAAATACTGTAATATTAATTAACAGCTTATTATTATTTATGCTTTTCTTATTAACTTCATTTAATTTTATTTTCTCAGTTTGTTCCTCTACTTTTTCCTCATACTCATGTATACGTGATCTTAAATTTTTAAATCTTTTCAATTTTATATCCAACTCCCCACACTACTTTTAAATATTTAGGATTCTTACTATCAATTTCAATCTTTTCTCTTATATTTCTCACATGAACCATTATAGTTTCTGTGCTTATAGCACTTTCCTTCCATACTCTTTCATAAATCTCCTCAGCAGAAAACACTCTTCCTGGATTCTTCATGAGAAGATGAAGTATGTTAAATTCCTTTGGTGTCATCTTTACAGGCTCTCCATCAACAGTTACTTCTTTTGTGTCTGTATTAAGCTCAAGTCCTCCTACCACAAAAACATTGCTGTTATCTTTATTCTTATCAAGAACATTAAGATACTTTGCATATCTTCTAAGATGTGAATTAACCCTTGCAATAAGCTCCATTGGATTAAAAGGCTTTGTCACATAATCATCTGCACCTATGTTGAGTCCTGTGATTTTATCAATTTCTTCTGATTTTGCTGAAAGCATTATTACTGGAAAATCATGTTTTTCTCTCAGCTTCATCACCATAGTTATTCCATCCATCTTAGGCATCATAATATCAACTATTGCAAGATGAATCTTTTCCTTTTCTATAATCTCAAGCCCTTCAACACCATTATATGCCTTAAAGACTTTATATCCCTGATTTCTAAGATATATTCCAATCCCATCGCATATTTCTTTTTCATCTTCAACAATCAAAACACTATATGAATTCATTTTAATTTTTACACCCCTAAACGTATATTATTTTATTACTATTTAAAACATCATTAATCTTTTTCTACTAAAAATTATATAGTACTTAATTGTCCTTTACAAAAAAAGAAATTCAGACATAATAAAAATAGCTTGATATATTACAACTAAACATATAATTTTCCCGACCCCTTCTTTCCTTCAGAATTCAAAAATACTGCATCAACTATTCTTTCCCTAAATCATAATTTCCTATTGCAGAAATCTTTGTCTTATCAATAGCCATCTCATTGACTATAAGCATATTGTAGTATGCCATTATAAAAATTAAGTTCATATAAATCTAAAGAAACTCTAAAGAAATAACAAATATTTAACTATTTTATATCTTGAATCAATTCGTTAAGCTACTATTAAGAATCCATATTTATACTAAAATTACAAAATAATTGAAAAGGTGGTGAAGTAATGATAAAAAAACGCACTAAACTAATAATTTTAATACCTATATTTTTGCTTGTAATCGCTTTAATACTCTATAGTCTTTCCTATAGATATTTAATAGAACGAGATGAAGCCACGGTTATAAATTCATTTTCTTCTGAATCAGAATCTTCTGAATCAAAAAGTCAAGTAACCTTTGATGACTGGAATTATTCTAGTGATAGTTTTTCTATAAACATTGAAAAAAAAGAAAATGGCACTGAAAATGATAAAATAACTTACTATGTTGCCGATGTACAAGTTAATGATATGTCCAGCTTTAAATCAGCTTTTGCTAAAGACAGATTTGGCAGAAATATCACTGAAACTACTTCAGATATTGCAAATAACAACAATGCTATTTTTGCTATTAATGGTGACTACTATGGTTTTCGTGAAGATGGAATCATAATAAGAAATGGAACTTTATACAGAGACATACCCGCAAGAAATGGACTCGCCTTCTTTAATGATGGAAGAATGGAAATTTATGATGAATTATCTACCACTGGTGATGATTTGTTATCACAAGGGGTTACTAATACATTTTCTTTTGGTCCCTCATTATTAAATAACGGAAAAGCCATAACTAATTTTAATCATGTTAAAATCGATACTAATTTTGGCAATAAATCTATAGATTCTTCTAATCCACGTACAGGTATAGGTATAATATCGCCTAAACATTTTGTTTTTGTAGTAGTTGATGGAAGAAATAAAGGTTATAGCAAAGGAATGACTCTTATTGAATTTTCAAAACTATTTGAAGATCTTGGATGTACATATGCCTACAATCTTGATGGTGGCGGTTCATCAACAATGTACTTCAATGGAAGAGTTGTTAATAATCCTTGTGGCAAAGATTCAGAACGTAAAGTAAGCGATATTATTTATATTAATTAAAGGAGATGAATTTATCATGGTAGTTGTAATCCCTGCTTATGAGCCAGATAATAAGCTTATTAATCTTGTTTCTCTTTTAAAAAAACAGCCTGACTGTAAAGTTTTAATTGTCAATGATGGAAGCGGTAAAGACTATCAAAATATTTTTGATATTTCTTCTAATTTAGGAGCACAAGTATTGAGCTATGAAAAAAATAAAGGAAAAGGATATGCTTTAAAAACTGCATTTTCATTTTTAAAAAAGAATTGTAATGATGAAACAATTGTTACTGCTGATTGTGATGGACAGCATCTTCCTAAAGACATTTTAAAAATAAGTCAATGTGCTGAAAAAAATAAAGATAAACTCATACTTGGAACACGTCATTTTTCAAAGGATATTCCCTTAAGAAGCAGTTTAGGGAATAAGATTACAAGTGCTGTCTTTCAATCAATAAATGGAATAAAAATATACGATACTCAAACTGGTCTAAGAGGTTTTTCAAAAAACATGCTGGATTGGCTATGTGGTCTTGATGGAAACAGATATGAATATGAAATGAATATGCTACTTGAAGCAGAAAGAAATGGCTATGAAATAAAAGAAGTACCAATAGAAACAGTATATATTGACAATAATGCTTCTTCACATTTTAATCCTATTTTAGACTCATTGAAAATTTATTTTCCCATATTAAAATTTAGTATGTCGTCTATTATATCTGGTGCTTTAGATTTTATTCTCTTATTTGTATTTAAATTGATCACCAATAATTTATTTATATCAGTAATTACTTCAAGATTTCTAAGTGCAAGTACAAATTATATAATAAATAAAAAACATGTATTTAAAGCTGATCAGACTTCCTGCACAATTTCTCTTTTCAAATACATTTTTCTTGCAGTAATCGTTTTATCTTTAAATTATATTATGATTGATTATTTATGTAATATTGGATTAAACCTTCTTCCAGCTAAAATAATAACTGAAGGAGTACTGTTTATTTTCAGCTTTACTGCTCAAAAAAAATTTGTATTTAAATAATTTTATTTCTTATAACTGCTAAAAAATGAAATTTTATTAAAATTACTTACTGTATATTTAAATTTTGAACAAAGCATGTTAAACATATATAATATAATTATTATTTTATCAGCAAAGGAGTTCTCATAAATATGAATCCAGGAAAACTAATTGAAATTTTAAATATAGCAGAAAATCTAAAAAATAATACAAGACATTCTTGGACATCTAAAAACCGTCATGAAAGTATTGCAGAACATAGCTGGAGGCTTTCTTTAATGGCTTATTTTATTAAAGATGAATTTAAAAATGTAGATATAAATAAAGTTATTCTTATGTGCATACTTCATGATATAGGTGAAGCTTTTACTGGTGATATTCCAGCTTTTGAAAAAAATGAATCTCATGAAATTAAAGAAGAATCTGAAATACAAAAATGGATAGACAGCCTGCCGGAGCCTTATAATAATGAATTAAAAGAATTATTTAAAGAAATGAATGAACTACAGACTGAAGAAGCAAAACTGTGTAAAGCTCTTGATAAAATGGAAACATTAGTGCAGCATAATGAAGCTCCAATTTCTACATGGCTTCCTTTAGAATATGATCTTCAGCTTACATATGGAGAAAAAGAAACACAATTTTCTCCTTACTTAAAAAGTTTAAGGGAACAAATAAACAATGATTCTATAAACAAAATTAGAGCCCATAAATAATTTTATGTATTCTTAACTTTTTATCTTCAATTCATATCATACACTTAATAATATTATTTATGCCATCAGAAAACACAATAAGGATTATGAATCAATGTCATAATCCTTATTTCATATATTTTTCAGCTATTAAAATTTAATTGTTATTTATAAACATAGTCTTTGCTGTATCTTCTATTGAACTTTGGGATAAATAGTGAAGATACATAGCCGGATTATTATCTTCTTTTACAATATCCTGCATTGTCATATTTATCATATTATCATTTATTATATTTGTACTTCCAGTAGTTCCGTTAAAAACAGCCAGATGCCTTTCATGATATGATAATACCCATATAAGATCTCTTCCTTTTATTTTAGGACAATATCGTTCTATTAAAATTCTGATAAAATCACTGAGACTGCTGTCAGAGTCCATACCAATAACAGCTCCATGTGGTGCATATCGGTCATCTTCCATGCACACACTTGCTCTTGTCATCTTAATTCTTACTCT
>JBJEJM010000099.1:0-4815 GCA_051878075.1 Clostridium sp.
CTGATACGCTGTCATAATTTTTCATCATATCATAGAAAATCATAAAAGTAGTAGTCCTTCCAATTCCTTCTTTGCAGTGAAAATGGATCCGGTTTTCATTTTTTATTTCATTTATATTTCTAACAAAATCATCAATAACAGCACTATCAGGTAATTCTTCATCAGTTGCAAAAATTCTAATATATTTCATATTATTTTCAGTTACAAGGCTATGTTCATCAGTAACTGATTCAGGAATAATTGTCTCTGTGGAATCATCTGCAATGGTTATTGGTACATTTAATTTTATAGAATTTAGCTGTTCTTTTTCTTTTTTCAGAATCTGTTCATTTGTCAGCCCTTTATTAGCAGCATTACGTATTCCTTCATAGCTTATAGCATAATCATTAATAAATCCATGAGATTCCTGCCTTAGATCAAAAATAATGATTGGAAGATTTGTATCTATAGCTTTTATTAGTATAGGAAAATTACCTTTAGAAAACTGCTGGCTTCCGGATATGTTTAAAGTTTCTAAGTTTTTAGTGTTAATATTTTCATTGTTGGCAATTGACTGAATATCACTTGTTTTTCTGAAATGTGATGGAATAACTGTAATATTACGATTATCAAAAACTAACTTTACGGAAGTTGTGGAGTTTTCAGCTGGATCATTAGCTGAAAAAGCATTAATGCTTGAGAATGAGGGGAATAAAATTAAGTTTAATATTATTAAAGGGATTATTATTAAAGGAATTAATTTTTTTATCATTTTTGAGCCACCTCGGAATATTTAATAATATTTAATAAAAATAATATTAACATAAATTTATTTGTTTATTCATTTCAAATAAGTAAAGAAGCCATTTCATCTTCTAATATATAGAAAAACTAAAGGATTTAAGCTTTCTATAAAGGTAAATAATATTTATAGAGTTTACGTATCTTGCATTTTAAATAAAAAGTTTATAGACAGAATTTATTTCTTCGGATAAAATAATTCGTATTCATATTCATAAAAAAATTTTTTATGAAAAAAATATTAATGATTGAAATTATTTTAGAATGTTGGAGTTTTACAATGAAGATAAAAATTGAAGAACTTAAAAAGCTTGAGGTGTTTAGCGGCATTTCAACTGAGACAATTAACAAAATTATAAGTGAAAGTGATGTTAAGTCATACAAGGCAGGTGAAATATTATTTCAAGATAAAGAAAATGTCACTACAATTTATTTAGTAGTCAAAGGAATAGTTTCACTATATAAGATAAATGAGTGTGGGCAGAAAAAAGTGATTTTTATGCTTGGAAAAGGAAAAGTTATTAATGATGTAATAATCCAAGACCTTCCGGCGTCTATAAATTGTGAGATATTTGAAGAGGCTATTATTCTGGGAATACAAAAAGATAAACTTCTTTGCATAATGAGAGAAGATTTTGATTTGTGTAAGAATATAATAATTTCTCTTTCAAGTAAGACTAGAAGATTATACAGGCAGTTAAAAAATACACCTTCATCTATAAAAATAGAGAAGCGACTTGCAGCAAAGCTTTATAGGCTTGCAAAAGATTATGGAATTAAAAATGATGATGGTATATTAATAAATATGGATATATCAATAACATATTTAGCTGATCTTCTTGGAAGCCAGCGTGAAACAGTTTCCAGAGCAATGAAAATTCTTCAAAAAAATGACTTGATAAGTTATAACAATAAAAAAATAGTTGTTTCAAATTTCGACAAAATAGCATGTTTTTTTAAAACATCGTGATTTTTATCACGGTGTTTATTTTTTTTGTATTCTATAATTGAGATACATTAAAGATATTTCTTAAAGATGTGTGGACTTTTTATTTATAAAAAAGTGAAAAAAATAACAAAGAAATATTATTAGGGAAAATTACTATAAAGGAGTATTATTATGGGCTACAAAATTGTTAATGAAAGCTTAAATGCGATTTTTGAAAAGCTATCAAAAGATTACTGCATTTATGCGCCAAAGGTATTTGAAGGAGACGGAACTTTTTCAGATGTTGATGTTATAAGATATGGTGAAATTTCTAAGGTTGAAGAAATAGTTTTTGATAAAAAGTCAGAATATTCATTTAAAGAAGTTATTTCTCCAATAACACAAACTTTATTTTATTTTACAGAAGATGAAGTAACTGTTCCAAGCGGACCTAAAAAAGGTGCAATAGTATTTTTAAGAAGCTGTGATATGCATGCTTTAAAGAGAATGGATCAGATTTACTTAAATAATGGACCAGAAGACTTTTATTACAAGAGAGTAAGAGAAAATACTAAATTCATACTTATGGGATGTACAGAAACATTTGATAATTGCTTCTGTTTAGATATGGGAAGCAATAAGACTGATGAGTATGATGCATATGTAAAAGTTGATGGGGAATTTACAAGCATAGACTGTAAATGGTCTGAATTAGAAGATCTTATCAAAGAAGAACAATTTAAAGAGGAAGATGTAACACCAGACTTCGTTACTGAAAATACAGTAAAAGTAAATATCCCAGATAATATTTCTACAAAGATATTTAATTCTAAAATGTGGGATGAATACACAGAAAGATGTATAGGATGTGGTAGATGTAATTTTGTATGTCCAACATGTACTTGTTTCACAATGCAGGATATATTCTACAGAGATAACGGAAAAGTTGGTGAACGTAGAAGAATATGGGCTTCATGTCAGATAAATGGTTATACAGACATGGCTGGTGGAATTTCATTCAGAAAACCACAAGGTGACAAGATGAGATTTAAGGTAATGCACAAAGTTTATGATTATAAAAAGCGTTTTGGATATCATATGTGTGTAGGATGTGGACGTTGTGATGATGTATGTCCAGAATACATATCATTCTCAAATTGTATTAACAAACTTGAAGATGCTATTAAAGAGGTGGAATAAATGAAGAACGAATATATCCCATTTATATCAGAAATAAAAGAAGTAATTAAGCATACAGATATTGAATATACATTCAGAATGGCTTATGAAGGTGAGGTAAAACCAGGTCAATTCTTTGAAGTATCAATTCCTAAGTTTGGTGAAGCTCCAATTTCAGTAAGTGGAATAGGAGAAGGAACAATAGACTTAACAATACGTAAAGTTGGAAAAGTTACAAATGAAATATTCACAAACTATGTTGGAGATAAATTATTCTTAAGAGGACCTTATGGAAATGGATTTGACGTAAATGACTATAAGGGAAAAGAAATAACTGTTGTAGCTGGAGGAACAGGTCTTTCACCAGTTAGAGGAATTGTAGAATATTTTGCAGAAAACAGAGATGAAGCAGAAAACTTTAACTTAATCTGCGGATTCAAATCTCCAGAAGATATATTATTTAAAGATGATTTAAAAAATTGGGAAGATAAGATGAACTTAACTTTAACAGTTGATAGAGCGGAAGAAGGATATACTGGAAAGACAGGACTTGTTACTGCATTTATTCCTGAATTAGAAATCAAAGATATAAACAACACAGCTTTCATAGTAGTTGGACCTCCAATGATGATGAAATTCACAGTACTTGAAATATTAAAGAGAGGCGTTCCAGAAGAAAATATATGGATTTCTCATGAAAGAAAAATGTGCTGTGGACTTGGTAAATGCGGGCATTGTAAAATGGATGATACATATATCTGCTTAGATGGACCAGTATTTAACTATACTAAGGGTAAAGATTTAGTTGATTAACAGGAGGCTTTAATATGGATATTAATACAAAGAAACTTAAGAAAAATGCCTTTAGAGTTTCTAAGGTAAGAGGAATTGGTGCTTCAAGAATAAGAGTACCAGGTGGATTATTAAAATCTGAAGTTCTTGGAATGGTTCAGGAAATTGCTGATAAGTACGGAAATGGATTAGTACACATAACTTCAAGACAGGGATTTGAAATAGAAGGTATAAAGTATGAAGATATGGATGCAGTAACTAAAATGTTACAGCCAATCATAGAAAGCCTTGAAATCAACTTAAAGGAAACTGATAAAGGATATACTGCATCAGGAACAAGAAACATAAGTGCATGTATAGGTAATAAAGTTTGTCCTTTTGCAAATTATGATACAGCTGAATTTGCAAAGAGAATAGAAAAAGCAGTATTCCCACATGACTTACATTTCAAAATAGCATTAACAGGATGTTCTAATGACTGTGCTAAGGCTAGAATGCACGATTTTGGAATAATCGGAATGACAGAACCACAATATGATATGGACAGATGTATAAGCTGTGGAGCATGTGTTAAAGCATGTAAAAGTCTTTCAGTTGGAGCATTATCTGTTGAAAACTACAGAGTTGTAAGAAATAAAGAAAGATGTATAGGATGCGGAGTATGTGTTACTAAATGTCCAACTAGAGCATTTACAAGAAGTAAAGAAAAATATTATAAATTATCTATCATGGGTAGAACAGGTAAGAAAAATCCTAGACTTGGAGAAGATTTCTTAATATGGACTGATGAAGAAACTATTAAGAAGATAATATTAAACACATACAAATTTGTTGATAAATATATAGATCCAAATGCACCAGCTAGAAAAGAACATATTGGATATATAATTGACAGAGTTGGTTTTGAAGAATATAAAAAATGGGCTCTTGATGGAGTTGAACTTGGACCAAAGACAATTATGAAACATTGTGTTCACTGGAGTGGAATAAACTTCAATTCAATTGATAACTAAAAAAATGATAATTAAAAATTAAGAGTTGAGTATTAGATGATATTTTAACAGAATATCATCTTGACTCTTAATATTTTTTGAATAATATAATTAATTTTTTAACAAAGTTTGTTAAAAAATGCA
>JBJEJM010000100.1:0-2640 GCA_051878075.1 Clostridium sp.
GCTACTTTTGGAAGTGCTATATCTACATTGATAAATATTCCATTAGAGTCATGCGCTGCACTTGGAATGGTTGGTGTATTCTGTAGTTCTAAATCTCTGCCAATAACCTGTATTGCTTTATCAATAGAATATTTCGGATCTAAAGAAGTAATGGCAATAATACTAATTATGACAATAAGTTATATTATTTCAGGTTTTTATGACATATTTACTAAAAGAAAGCTTACTAAAGGTAAAAGCACTTTGTTTAAAGGTCTTGCAGATAAAAAGTAATAATCTATTTAAAATTACGCTGGTTTTATACATCTATTTTAAAAATAAATGTTATATAGAAAATAAATAAGAATAATAAAGCGAAAACTACAAAATATAATAATAGCATTTATTATTAAAATTATGGGAGTGTATAAGATGAAAAAAATATGGAATATTTATAAGAATGATATAAAAAATATAGTAACAAATTATGCTGCACTGATAACAATAACAGCATTATGTATACTTCCATCATTATATGCATGGTTTAATATAGCAGCTTCATGGGATCCCTATGCTCAGAAAGCTACAAGTCAGATAAAAATTGGTGTTGTCAATAATGATATGGGAACTGAGCTGAATGGCAAAGAAATTAATATGGGAGATTCTATAGTTGAAGGATTAAAAAATAATGATCTTATGGGATGGCAGTTTGTTAATGATGATGAAGCTGAAAATAATCTTGAAGAAGGTAAATACTATGCAACTATAACTATACCAGAAGATTTCTCAAAGCAGATAACTTCAGTTATAACAAGTAATGTACAAAAAGGTGACATAATATATAAGGTTAATGAAAAAATTAATGCAATAGCACCTAAACTTACTGATAAGGGTGCTACTGGAGTACAGGAAAATATAAGCAAAACTTTAATTGAAACTGTAAGCAGTACACTTCTTAACACAACAAAGAGTATAGGTATAGAATTGGAAAATGCAAAGCCAAAGATTACAAATATATATAATTTATTAAAAGAAGTTCAGGGAAAATTTTCAGATATAGATAATACTGTAGATTTAGCTTATACTGGTGCAATACAGCTAAAGGATCTATCAAAGAATGTAAATGATAATATTCCTTTAATAAAAGATACTATAGATAACAGTAAGAATTTAAGCAGTGATGTAAAGGATTTTTTGAGTACATCAAAAGATAGTCTGAATAATTTATCACCAACAATAAAGGAAGATATAAGATTGATGGGAGATATATGCAGCAGCATATCAGATTATACTTCATCCATTATAGATGCAATTAATTCAGGTAGTGAAAAAGCTCCAGAATTAATTGAGAATCTTGAAGGAAGGTTAAGCAGTTTAAATGATCTTACTTCATCATTAATTAATATTTTAGAAAAGTTTAATAAATTAAATCCAAATCTTGGTTCTGTTATAGAACAGTTAAAAAGTGTGAATTCATCAATAAATACTATAGGAGGATATTTAACAGCAGTTAAAGATGCTGTAAATTCTGGTGCTTCTCCAGATTTATCACTACTAAATAATATTAAAGATTTATCTGACAGCATACAGTCAATATCAACAGATATATATTCTAAATATGATACTGAAATTGCAGAAAAGATTAACGGTATTATAGATAGTGCATATAAAACAAGTGATAATATTTTAGAAGTATTGAATGAAGCAGAAAAAAAGCTTCCTGATGTAAGCAATTTATTGAATACTGCATATGAAGGAGCCGATAAAGGAATTGTAGGAATAGAATTCATAAAAGAGCAGCTTCCAAAAGCAGAAGAAATGATAAACAATCTAGTAGACAAAATAGAAATGGCTAATAATGATGAAGGATTTGCAGAACTATTAGAATTATTAAAAAATGATGTTAAAGAACGAAGTGATTTTTTAGCACAGCCAGTAAATTTAGTAGAAGAAAAATTATTTCCTATGGGTAATTATGGAACTGCAATGGCACCTTTTTATACAACTTTAGCTTTATGGGCAGGTGGATTATTTTTAGTAGCTATATTATCAGTAAATCCTCATGAGAAAGAAGAATCCAACAGTGGGTTCTTAAATGCTGATAATTCTACAAATAATAAATCATCAAAAAAAATTATTGCATATTCTGCTAGTATAACAACAGATTATCTTTCAAAACTTCCGTTATTTGTTACGTTAGGGATAATTCAAAGCTTAGTGACTGCTATTGGTGATTTGTATTTGCTGAATATATATTGCCTTCATCCAATATTATTTTTGTTAGCAACAATGATAACTGGAATAACATTTGCATTTATAATATATACATCATGTTCTGTATTGGGCAATGTAGGGAAAGTATTATGTATTGTTTTACTTGTTTTTCAAATAGGCGGATCAAGTGGAACATTTCCAATAGAACTTACACCAAGGTTTTTTCAAAATATTTATCCATTCCTTCCATTCACATATACTGTATCTTTAATGAGAGAAACAATAGGAGGAATAGCAAAGGTAGTTTTAATTAAAGATTTGTTATTAATACTTACATTCATAACAATATCGTTTTTAGCTGGAATATTCCTTAAGACACCATTTGATAGAATTATAAAAAGCTTTAATAAAAAATTTGAAGAAAGTAATCTTGGTGAATAGATTATT
>JBJEJM010000100.1:2740-4812 GCA_051878075.1 Clostridium sp.
ATAAAAAAAGGCAGGATGGTTTTATCTGTAATTTTATAATATACATCATTATGCTTTATATCTATAATAGCTTTTAATAATGGTCTATATTCATTATCAATTGAATTCATTAATTTTTCTTTTTCATTATCATTTAGCTTATTTATATAGAAATCAATATAGCATTCATCATTATTTTCTTCAAAAATATCAGATATAAAATTTATTATGTTACTTTCACCTTTATGAGATATATTCCCGTTTATAGTAAAGTTTCCGTAATTATCAAATCCATCTAAAATGTTATTAAATCTAATGCTAATATTTTTTTTGAATTCGTCAGATGAAAGTGGTATAGGTAAATTATTCATAAAAAATCAACTCCTTGTTATATACTATAAGTCAGAATTAGGATAAGTCAATGAATTTATGAACATAATAATAGTATAAATTAAATGAGTTTTATAATAGGAGGAAAAAAATGAAAAGTAAATTTATAAAAACATTAGCAGTTATGTGTACAATTATAACTATATTTTCTTTTAATGGATGTGGTACAAATAAAGCAAATAATAAAGAAGAAGAAAATACAAATGTAAAGGATGAAAGTAGTGAACCTATGAATAATAATACTAACAATAATAAATGATTAAATATTAAGGAGCTTATAAGATTTAACTATTATTTTTACTTATATATTTTTAATATAGCGATTTGCAGTTGATTTTTGAAGTTTTCTTATGATTTCTGAGAATTCATATTATAGATAGTAAAAGTATTAAACTATATATTTCAAAGCGTTACAATTTATGTTAGTATTATAATGTTTCATATAGAAATTATTATAATACTAATAAAGGCTGTGATATTATGTCTAGAATAATGATTATCGAAGATAATGAAAATATAAAAAATGAACTTATTGAATTTTTATCACGTTATGGATATGAAGCATATGGAGTAACTGATTTTAAAAATGTGGTTGAAATATCATTAAAGGATGAACCAGATTTAATTTTATTAGATATTAATCTTCCATATTATGATGGATATTTTATATGCAGGGAAATACGAAAAGAAAAGAATATACCAATAATCATAGTAACAAGCAGAGACAGTGATATGGATGAAATTATGAGCATGAATCTTGGGGCAGATGATTTTATAACAAAACCATATAATACTCAGGTACTTTTAGCAAGAATAGGATCACTATTAAGAAGAGCTGGAGGAAGTACAATACCAGAGATTATCGAGCATAAAGGTCTTAAGCTTAATTTAAATAAAGGAGAGGTATCATATAAAGGTAAATGTGCAGATTTGAGCAAAAATGAATTTAAAATATTAACATGTCTGATGAAAAGTAAAGAAAGTATTGTTTCAAGAGAAGATTTAATGGATTATTTATGGAATTCAGATCTTTTTATTGATGATAATACTTTGTCAGTAAATGTGACAAGGCTTAGAAAGAAGCTCAATGATTTAGGTTTTAAAAATGCAATAGAAACTAAGAGAGGAATTGGATATATTCTATTATGAATTTTAGAAATTATATTTTCTCAAAGATGCCTTATATTATAATGAACTTTATAATATATCTTTTAATTGCAGTTATTTTTAAAATAGCTTCTACGCCAAATATATTGTTATTTTCAGTTTTTATTATATGGTTTGTGCCCCTTATGATGTATATTATTCTCCAGTTCAGAAAAGAAATGAAATTTTATGGTGAGATAAAAAGTATAAGTGATAATTTGAACAAAAAATATCTTCTTGCAGAAATAATAAAGAAACCCAGCTATTACGAAGGAAAAATATTTTATGAAGTATTGAGAGATGCGGAAAGGAATATGCATGAAGAAGTGAACTACTATAAGCATCTTCAGAGTGAATATCGTGAGTATATAGAGGCATGGGTTCATGAAATAAAGACTCCTATAGCATCATCTAAGCTTATTTTAGAAAATAGTACATCAAGTGATAGAAATGTACTTATTGATGAAATGAATAAAATAGATAGATATATAACTCAAGCATTGTATTATTCTAGAAGTACAGATTTTAATAAGGATTATATTATCAAGAGCTTTAAT
>JBJEJM010000101.1:0-4806 GCA_051878075.1 Clostridium sp.
AAAGATGTCTTAATAATAGGTTTCGCTCTATTTGCTATGTTTTTTGGAGCAGGAAACTTAATTTTTCCACCATTTTTAGGTAATGCTGTTGGATCACAATATTTAATAGCTAGTATCGGATTTATATGTACTGGTGTTGGATTACCTCTTCTTGCAATCATTGCAGTCAGTAAAGGAGACGGAACATTCGAAACTATGGCTTCTAAAATAAGTCCAAAATTTGCTATCATATTTACAACATTACTATTTATTGCTATAGGACCTATGCTTGCAATCCCAAGAACTGCTGCTACAACTTACGAATTAGCTATTCAGCCAAATTTCCCTAGTATCAGCCCTTTAGTTTGGATGATAATTTATTTTGCTATTAATCTTATATTTGTATTAAAAAGATCAGCTATAATCGATTCAATAGGTACATATCTTACACCAATATTACTACTAATTCTTGCTGTAATAATTGTAAAAGGTGTAGTATCACCTATAGGTGAAATTATTTCTACTGATACTTCTAATGTACTTGCAACTTCTCTTACTGAAGGATATCAAACAATGGATGCTTTAGGCGGTTTACTATTTGCTGGTATGATTGTTGGAAGTATAGTATCAAAGGGATATTCTAAAAAAGATGTTATTCCTATGACTTTAAAATCTGGATTTATTGCTACATTAGGTTTAGCATTTGTTTATGGTGGCTTAATGTACCTTGGTGCTCAAACAACAGGATCTTTTACTGGTGAATTAACTAAAACAAATATATTACTATTTATCTCTAGCAGTGTTCTTGGCAATATTGGTTCTACAATTATAGGATTAGCTATGGCTCTTGCATGTTTAAGTACATCAATAGGACTTCTTTCTGCTGGTGCTTCATTCTTTGAAAAATTATCAAAAGGTAAATTATCATATAGAGTAAATGCAATAGTTATTTCATTAATCAGTATAGTAATCGGGTCATTAGGCGTTGATAATATAGTTGTTATTTCAGGACCTATTTTAAATTTATTATATCCTGTTGCGATTACACTAATCTTCACTACTTTATTTGATGAATATATAACTAATATAAAAGCTGTAAAACTTGGAGTTTATACTTCATTAATATTCGGTATACTAAGTATAATTCCTAGCATTAATTTATCATTTATTCCACTTGCTAGTGCAGGATTTGCATGGGTTTTACCTACTGTTTTAGCTATATTAATAGGATATTTAATATTCCCTAATAGAAAAGATAGTATTGGTTCATCTGTTTTGGAATAATATATACCAACAAAACATTTAAAACATAAAAACAGAGAAGATAGTTTAAATTATCTTCTCTGTTTTTATTCTATATTCTTTTTTCTTTAGATTTATTCATTAAAAGATTAATTGTTTTTATTTCTAAATTCAATTCTTCCTTTGAATTTATCTTCCATATCAGTTGTTTTAAAATCTGTAAATGGGAATTGTACTGGCATTCCTGTCTTTCTTGACTTATATGCAGCTAAAATAATTGACATAGCTTTCTTTCCTTCTTCACCATTCACTAATGGTTCTCTATCATTATTTATAGCATCTATTAAGTCCTTAAATAGAGGTGTATGTCCTTGACCATAAACATTATCTATCTTAGTATTAACTTCATTCTTGATAGCTTCTTCATCATCACCATCAAATCTCCAAGTTTCAAGTTCATTGTTAGCAAGACCACCGATACATACAGCACCATTTTGACCAAATATACTTAATGTTTCTTCTAAATTTTTTGGATAAACACACGCTGAACCTTCAACTATACCAATAGAACCATTCTTAAATCTTATAATAATAGCTCCAAAATCTTCAGCTTCTATATCTCTAAGGAAAGTATCACATTCTGCATATACTCTTTCAATTTCTCCACCCATCATCCACTGAAGTAAATCTATATTATGTATACATTGATTCATTAATGTTCCACCATCTAGTGCCCACGTACCTCTCCATGGTGCCTGATCATAGTATTGCATATTTCTATTCCATAAGATTCTTGCTGTACCATTAACTAATTTACCGAATCTTCCTGCTTCCATAGCTTCTCTTAATTTTTGGATTGGCTTATTGAATCTGTTTTGATGACATACACAAAGTTTAACATTATTTTCTTTTGCAGTTTTTATCATTTCATTTGCATCATCTATAGACATTGCCATTGGTTTTTCTATTAATGCATTTGCACCTTTTTTCATAGAATAAATTGCAATTTCTGCATGATATCCACTTTCTGTTGCTATTGTAACAACATCAATTTCTTCTTTTTCAAGCATTTCTTTATAATCTTTATATGCATGAACTGAGTTTTCATCAGCTCCTGTTTTTTCTATATATTCAGCTTTCTTTGCTTCAGCTTTTTCTAAAACCACATCACAAGTAGCTGCTAATACAGCTTCTTCTCTATTATTAGCTAAAGCCTCAACGTGCTTATAAGAAATCCTTCCGCATCCAATTATTGCAAATCTTAATTTTTTCATACGCTTTCAACCTTCTTTTCTAATTTTTAATTCTAAACACATTTTAATATAGTCTTCAATATTATGTATACATCTAGAAATATATTACTCTTATTTATATACTCCATATTTAGAGCCAATTTATCTGGCATTATTGTATTTATATAAAATTCATCTGGATTTTCTGCTTTACCAAGAAGTTCATTTTCATCTCTATATCTTATAGATGCTAAATCAGTTATTCCTGGTTTTACATTTAAAACTTTTCTTTGCTCTTGTGTATACATATTAACATATCTAGGTACTTCAGGTCTTGGTCCTACAAGGCTCATATCACCTTTGAATACATTAATAAGTTGTGGAAGCTCATCTATTTTATATTTTCTTAAAAAACCGCCCACTTTAGTTATACGGCTGTCATTTCCAACAGTAATCTGTCTTCCAAGCTTTTCAGCATCTACAACCATTGTTCTGAACTTAAGAATTTTAAATTCTCTGCCTTTTTCACCAACTCTTATCTGCTTAAATAAGACTGGGCCATCTGATTCCATTTTAATTCTTATTGCAATAAAAATCAAAAATGGACTTAAAACTATTAAACCTAGACCAGAACATATAATGTCAAATATTCTCTTAATAATTTTATTTAAAGTATTCATACTCCTCTACTCCTAATTATAATTCACTTTAAAAATTAAAATGAATATTTAAACTTCTACATTGTATAATAAGTTTTTTATTATTAATTTTTTCAATTTTACTTTAAGGCATTTAAAAATTTATCAGCTAGACCTTCATACATGTGATTAGCTAATACATAGTCTTTACCGTTCTGCCCCATCTTAATTTTTTCTTCTTCACTTAAAGATTTAATTTTCATTACTGCATCAACAACTGCATCAGGATTTTCTGCTGGAACACTTATACCGCAATTGCAGTCACTAACTGGATCATTTGAGGCTTCAACTGCATATATTACTGGAAGTGCTGCCATCATATAGTCAAACAGTTTATTAGGACTTACTCCATAATTAAATAAGTTCTGCTTCTTTAATCCAATGTAACCTATATCAAGAAGGTTTAATACATTATCCATATTATCTTTTAATACTGGATCTAAGAATTCAATATTTGTTACATTATTAGCCTTAGCATATTCAATAAGATCATTTTTAACATTACCTTTACCAACCAGTACATATTTAACTTTTTCATCAGTAGTTTTCTTTGCTGCATCAATCATAGTGTCAAGAACATTAGCTGGTGAATGATTTCCTGTATAACCTACTAAGAAATAACCCTGTTTTTTAAGCTCCTCAAGCCTCTCAATTGTACTTTCCATTGGTGCTTCTTTTTTTTCACCTGTTAATATTCCATTTGGGACATAAACAAATTTATCTGTTGAGAAACCTCTTTCTTTAATGTGCTTATCTGCATCAGGTAAGATTGAAACAATAACATCTGAATTTTTAAATGCAAAATCCTCTGCTCTCTGAAGTACAATTATTGCTGGATTCTTTTCCGAAAATCCTCCTATCTCCATTGGACTTAAAGGCCATAAATCATGTATTTCAAAACATAATTTTGCGTTAGATTTCTTTGCAATTCTATGAGCTGGATATATATCTAGTGGATATGTTGAAGAAGCAATTACTGCATTTGGCTTGTACTTATCAGCAATCATCTTATAATTCATTCTAAGCTTCCACATAAATGTAGATATATTCTTAATTCTTCCAACACCATTACCTTGATATTTAGGTGTTTTAACCCATACATAAGTTATTCCATCTATTATTTCTTCTTGAAAGTCTTTTTCTATAACAGGATTATTTTTTCTCAAATGTGAAAAATCAGCTCCAAGTATAGTTACATTATGCCCTTTCTTTTTCCATTCTCTAGCCATGTAAAATGGTCTGAATTCCATACCATGGTAATCCGATCCTGCATAATGATTAATAAGTAAGATATTCATTGAAAATTCTCCTTTTAACATAACAATTAATTTCTTATATTTATATTATTGATAGTATTTTACTATAAATACATATTACCTTCATTTTTAACTTATTAATTATATCATAGTAAAAATCTAAAATCTATTCATAGTTTTACATATACTTTATTATTTATTAAATTTATTAATTTCACAAAAATACCTTATTATCTAAACATTAAGGTACTAAAATTATCTCTATTAATCGTTTTTTATTATACTTAAAAATCAAAATCTATAGAGATACAACTTAATATAATTCTTAACGCTATAATTTTAATGTATTGTATGCTAAAATGGTTTTAGAGTTATTTCATATAAAAATTAAGGAGGAAA
>JBJEJM010000102.1:0-4794 GCA_051878075.1 Clostridium sp.
AGGGAGGAACAAAAGATAATGAAAAAGAATTACAAAACATTAATGGCTATGGGACTATGTTCATTTTTATTATTGAATATAGGAGTTATAACAGCAATAACTTCATCTCAATATGATAATGAATATGCGGTTTCAACTTATATAAGATATAAGGGTTCAGCACTTTAAAATAGTTTATAAATGCAATATAAATTTAAAATATATCTATGAAAATTTATATTACACTTAATTATCAATAATGTAAATATTAGATAGAGCTTATAAGAAAGATATTATAGGCTCTGTTTTTTTATTATAAAGAAAGTTCAATATCATCATTAAAAAAACAAGATATATTAATTGGGGTATTTATATAAATAAAATATAAAATAATATGCGAAAATATAGTTATATATAAAAAATAAATTGGAAAAAAGTTCTACACCACAAAATAAACTAATATCAAATAATTAATAAAAATCAATATATTATATAGTAAAATATGGTATAATCAGTATAAATATGTATAAAATTACTTTGGAAATCTAAGCAATAGGGTGGATATTTATGAATGATAAAAATGTAGCAAAATATAATAATGAACCTAAAAGAATATGGAGACAAGGAAACAAACCATATAGGAGTATAGTTTTGTGGGGATGGAATAGTGATAATGAACCTAGTTTCTTAATACTTTATGGTGCTCATCAATTTAAAGAAGAAAAAAGTTTTTCTATTGATGGAAGTGATGTTGAAAGATTTGAAAACGTATTATGTGATACTGTAGATTATACTAGCTATGTCATATTTAACGGTAAAGAAGGGCATCTGCCATCATTTGAAGCAGTTAACATAGTAGAAGATGGAGGTTATTATAATCGAGATAAACAGGATGAATTTCCTAAAATGTACTATAAAAAAGATTCAAGAGTATGTGGATGGAGCAGAAATTTAAAAGATGAAGGAATAGTAAAAGAATACAAAAAATTTGAAGAAGGATGCAGAATCACAATACCATATTTTGAAGAAACATCATATTCTGAATTAGTTAAAAAGGTTACAGGCTCTGGAATAAAATTTGATAATTTTAAATTTGCACAAACCCCTAACGATATTCTGAAACTTCCAGAAGAATTAAAGGACTATTATGAATTATTATGTGTAATGTTTAGTGATAAAAACCTATATACAAGAAAGAAAAAACTTACTGAACTTATGGAATCGAATCCTCATAATGAAATTTATAAATGCATTTTTAAATTAGGAAGCACTGAGCTTTTAAGCGGATTGTTTTTAGAAGCTGCAAAGAGAAATATTGATTCATTTATAGATGAAGCTGAATATATATGCAGCAGTCATATTCATTATTCTGAAGATTCTTATGTACAGGGACTAAAAAGATGTGCAGAAATTTATTTAAATGCAGTAATTAAAGAAAGAAGAGAAGAGAGAGAAAAGTGGATACGTGACAATCTTTCAGAAATTGATCTTAATTTAATAAAAATTGATGGCCAGGATATACCTGAAGGAAAGACATTAAATGGTGCCAGATATAGAAAGCTTGCCTTACAGGAATCACTTAGAGAATATATAGGACATTATGAAAGACAGGCTAATGGCAGATGGGAATATATAAGAAACAGAGCAGAAGATAGATATAAGAAAGGGCCATTTAATGATGGAGTTGTATTTGATGTTAAATTATTTAAAAATACAATTCAGGAAGCAGAAGCATATAATATGGCAGATGTTGTAGGAAAATTAGCTTATTATATTGATGCACCAAGATTGCACTATTACTTCAAAGGAAATGGTTTAAGTGGAGCATTAAAATATTTTAAACGATATATTAGAAGGATTATTGAAGGATATGGGAAAAATGATCCGGAAAAATTTATGGAAGCAGTCAAGATCCTATTCACAAGCTATACTGAAGATGACTTCTTATGTAAATTCAAAGGCAACTTCCAGTTTAACTACTTCATTAAAAATATATTATATTATGATTTTAAAGAAAAGCCACCAATGGGATGGGATTATTGGAGAGAAAGATATGAATGGATGTCAAAGGATAAATTATTATCTCTTCAGGGAAGATATGAGTATATGAAGGAAATATGGGATAATCATTTGGATGATGTCCTATACATCTTATCTAATTCTAAGATAAGTACAATATCTAAGGCATGTTATTCTATATTAAAGGAATCTGATAAATTCAATGGGTTAGTTGAAAGAATGACTTATAAGGAAATTTTAAAATTAACTATGTCAGAATACAAACCAGTAGCTCAATTGTTTATGGAGGTACTGGAAAACAGGTTAAATGCTGAAGAAAGTTTCGATTTTAATATAATGTCAGTTTTAATGAACAATGAATCAAAGGAATTAAACCAGCTTGGATTGAATTATTTTGCTAAGACCAATGGTCATCTTACAAACAATGATATTGTAGATTTATTCTTCTTTGATGATCTGGATAAGTGGACAGACTATATCAATTCAAATATAGAATCTGTAAAGAATGAAAATTATGATGAATTTGTGAAAGCAATGATTGATGCAGATGACAGGTTTAAAGAAGCGCAATTGAAACTGCCAGATGACATAAAAGATACACTTTCAGAATCAGTCAATAAAGTTCGTGAAATGTTCCATGAAAAAAGTCGTAAACTAATAAAATTTATAATAAATACAATCTTAGAAAAGAAATCCATGGCAGATATTCTTGAGACTTATATTGAAGAAGTTGTATTTGCATTTTCATATGAAGAAATAAAGGAAATGCTTAATGGTTTTAGCTTTGATTATAAAAATACTGTTTTAAGTGTGAGAAATAGAAGAATATTGAATATAGTAGATTCAATTATAAATGATAATATTCCTTCAGACAGTACAATCATTGAAGTTTTAGAGCGTGGTACTTCTAAGATGATAAAAACATTATTTGAAATAATAAATGTTAATGAAGATGAACTTATTTCAAGATATTCAACAATGCTGATTTTCCTTGAAAGTGATGTTGTCTTTTTAAATAATAAATCTAAAGAACTGTTTAATAAAATGGATGAGGAATCAAGAACAAAAATGCATAAAATCATAATAGATTCCCCAGTTAAAAAAGCTTATGAATTTGGTCTTAAAAAGCTTGATGAAATATACGGAGAATTTGTTCCATCAGATTTTATTATGCAGATGCTTGAACATACATCAAGTGAGGTAAAAGGATATATTACAGATAAAAGTGACAGCATACTTAATAGTCTTGGAAAAGGAAATGAAGAACTATTTATGTACTATGCAAAGACTCTGTTACTTCTTCCAAATAGAATACGTAAAAACAAAGATGATATATATGATGCTCTATTTAATTTTGCAGCAGAATATTCAGATAAAAGAAATGAAGTAGAAGATCTTTTACTTGAAATGGGCGGTTCCAACATAATAAAGGATAGTGAAAAGGCCCTTGTTACTTTAGCTAAGATCAGAAAGGAGGCAGCACTATAATGAAAATCAAATATAATTATTCCAGTCCTTCAATGTGCAGTGGAAATGGAAGTGAAACAACACTTGGATTAAGTCCTGATTTAAGCAGGGATGAAAAAGTATCTTTTTTAGGAAAGCTTAAGCATCCTTTAGTTTTTAGAGATGCAATGCTTATGTTAAGGGAAATAGTAATTTCAGATTCAACTGTGAAAAAGAAAGAAAGGGTTGAATTCTTTACATGGCTTGAAGGAGAAATTGAAAGAAGAATACTAGTACATGAACAATTCATGCCTCAAGTAAGAGATGAGCTTAAGGATAATATGGATAAGATTGCATTGGAAATAAAAAATAAAGATGATGAAATAGAAAGTCTATATAAATTAAAAAGAGAAATACAAAAGGAAATAAATGAGCATGATATATGGAAAGATTACAATAATCTTGAGAAAGGCTTTTGGAAATTTATAAAAGACAGGGATTATGATTTATGGTTTGTATTAGATCCAGTAATCACAGTTCATAAGGATGGTGTTTCATTTGAAGCCTTTTCAATAGATGAATCAACATATGGATGTCTATTTATAGAAATGAATGAATTTGAACTTCTTCAGGAACCACATTTGGGTACTACCAATATAGATTTCAGTTTCAAACTTGCCAGAGAAATTGAAAGATTCAGAAGCTATAATGAAGTGAATTTATCTGTAAACCCAGGTGGATTCACAGTTGAAAGCGGAGTTATGCCTGAGCATGTTGAAAAGAAAATAGATCTTCCTGAAACATGGATAAAAGGATTTAATCAGGTTTCTGCTGCTGCAAGTCTTGGCGGGACAGATATTGAAATTACCAAAGCTGATATGTATGATATATGCTCATATTTAAGAAGACATAAGGCAAAAGAAAGTCCAAGATATATGATGTGGATATTAGATCCAGGAAAAAATATTAAAATTCTTTTTGAGCCTTTTAAGGAAACACTTACTCTTCAATCTGTATATAATGGAGAAAAGTATAGAGAAGAAAAAATATGGGGCAGAAGAAGATGGCTTGTGGCTGAAAAAATCCTTCCATTGTGTGAAAGCTTTACGGTAAGATTATTAGGTTTTGGAATGCCTCAGTTTATTATTGGACATATGGGTTCTATGCATATGACAATTGGCCTAACATCATGGTCATCTAATGACTGGGTCAAGGGAACTGCATTCAATATAATGGGAGGTTTCATTGGAAACGGAAATTATGATAAGGTATATGAACTATTAAAAGAAAAAAGAGCATTGTCTATTGATGAAATAAGAAGTGAGCTTAAGGAAAGTTCTAAATCTGAAT
>JBJEJM010000103.1:0-4777 GCA_051878075.1 Clostridium sp.
AGACTTCTTAATTAATATATTTCAATATATTTTTAATAAAAATTATGCATGAACTGCTTTATTATCACTGCTTCCTAATAACTTTTTAAAGCATGAAACAGCAACCATGAATCCTAATACTATTAATAATATTGCAAATAACAACTGTAATCCATCAGTAAGGAATACAAAATCACCAGTTATAAATAATTTCTTAAATATCTTTATTAATGCCTGTACTAATGCTGTGAATGTTACACATAACATCATAACCATTGGTCCCCAAAGCATGAATCCTTTTCTGTTTGTTGTTTTTAAAAATACTGCAAGTGCAATAAGAACTAATGCTGAAAGAAGCTGATTTGCTGCACCAAATAAAGGCCATACATTATTATATCCTCCAAGTGATAAAAGAGCTCCTATTCCAAGTGTAAGTATAGTTGAAAAATATTTATTAGTCATAAGTTTTGTGAAGGCAGACATTTCTTTATTGCTGTCTAATGTATCAGTCATGAAAAATTCCTGAAATGACATACGTCCTATTCTTGCAACTGAATCTAATGATGTTAATGCTAATGCAGAAACACACATTGTCATTATACAAGTTGCAGCATGATTTGGTATTCCAATCAATTCCAAGAATCCTGCAACATTACCTGCGAATATTGAAAATGGAGTTCCCTTTGGCATAACTCCGCCTTTTGCTGCATATCCAACAACAACTAATGCAATTACTCCAAGCAATGATTCAATAAGCATTGCTCCAAATCCTATTGGAAGCATATCCTTTTCATTTTTTACCTGCTTTGATGAAGTTTCTGATGAAACTAAACTGTGAAAACCTGAAACTGCACCACATGCTATTGTTACAAATAGAGTTGGGAATAACATATTTCCATTGACTTCGAACCCAGAAAAAGCAGGAAGATTCATTGATGGTTTCGCAACTACTACTCCTATTACTGCACCAATAATCATACCTATCAATAAAAATGTACTTAAATAATCTCTTGGCTGCATTAATAACCACATTGGCATAATTGCTGCTAAGAAAAGATATATGAATACTACTACAAGCCATGATCCTTTACTTAAAAATATAGGACATGCAATTCCTGCTGCCAACATTGCAACTAAAAGTATAATTCCGATTATAAATTGAAGCTTCTGACTTGGTTTTTTATACTTTATAAATATTCCAAATATCATTGCTACAACTATAAATAACATAGAAATTGATGCTGCTGCTGCATTAGGTGTATTCTGAGTACCATCTGCATTAAATCCATTAAATGTATTTGCAACCATATCTGCAAATGCTGCAATAACTAATAATGAGAAAATCCATGCAAATAAAAAAAACAATTTTCTACCTGCTTTGCCGATATATTTTTCAATAATAGCGCCAATTGATTTTCCTTCATTCTTTACTGAAGCATATAGAGCACCAAAATCATGTACTGCCCCAAAGAAAATTCCTCCAATTAATATCCATAATAATACCGGAACCCATCCAAATGCTGCTGCCAGTATTGGACCTGTTACAGGACCAGCTCCTGCTATTGATGAAAACTGATGTGAAAATACAACTCCCCTAGGTGTTGGTATATAATCTTCACCATCTTCCTTAGTATATGCTGGTGTCTTTGCCTGCGGGTCAATTCCCCATGTATTGGCTAACCATCTACCATATAAGACATAAGCAGCTGCTAAAACAACAATGGCTAGTCCAACAATTAATAAACCATTCATTTTTTTCATCTCCCAATTTAATGAATATTGTATAATCAACTTGGAATTGACTATACTACCTTATAATTACAAAATAATATTAACACCAAATTATTTATCTGTCAATTTTAGCAGGATTTACTTAATTATATTGTACGTTTACACTGATTTTTTTAATATTTTATCAATTCACTAATATTCAGATTTTCATTTTATAAATTTAAAATTTCTTTTAAATATAAATACAGTTTAGTTTTAAAAAAGATACCTTTTTGTGATATAATGCATCATATAATGTAATTGATTCCATAATGAAGGAGGTATATCTCTATATGAATACTGAAATAGAAAACAAAATCAAATCTTATTGTAAAAACTGCAATATGGATATTGATAATTTAGAAATAATTCCAGTTGATGATGAATACTTAGTAAAAGATAAAAATACAAAAATGATATTTGACAAAAATGGCAATGTCACTTCTCTGCCTATGCACTGTGCTTATGGAATTAAAACTACTAATTTACTTGGGAAATACAGCAGTATACTTATTTATGTTGTATTTATAATTGCTTTACTTTATGTTTTTATTGCAGGCTTTATGAATAAATAAAAAATTATTATTTTATATATACTCTTTATAGATACATCTAAAAATTAATCTTTATTTAAATCAAACTTATAAAAATATAATAAGGACTATCTTATGGATTATTTTATTATCTTCCATAAGATAATCCTCTTAAATTTTTCTTGAATTCATAAAGCTTATTTTTAATAATAACAAATTACGGGAGTTCCTACACTTATATTCTCATAAATCTGCTCTGCTAATGAATATGGTAAGTTTACACATCCATGAGAACCATTAGTCTTATAAATTTCTCCACCAAAGTTTGATCTCCAGCTTGCATCATGTAAACCAATGCTATTTCCTATGAAAGGCATCCAGAATGAAACTGGTGATTGATAATTAGGTCCTACTAAAACAGCATCTCTCTGACGGTTATTTAATGAATATACTCCTGCTGGAGTCTGACATCCATCCTCACTCATATTTCCTGTGACTACATCACCTTCTGCAACTACATATCCATCTTTATAGAACCATAAATATTGACTGCTCATATCAACTTCAACAAATGTATCTCCTAAACTGCTGAAATAATCTGCATATGAATCTTGTACAAAAACTGGATTTTTAGAAATAACATCTCCATTTTTAATATTCTCTATAAGTGCTGCTGTTTCTGCATTTCTATCAACACTCCAACTGTGATTATTTCCATTGCCACCTGAAACAGGTATTGAATAACCTAAAGATGAGCTATAGTTATCTGCTATAGAATCAACATATTCTCTTACTTTTCCTTCAAGAAGTGTTATTTTAAATTCACCATTAATATAAATCCAATCTTTTATAGTGCTGCCATCTAATACACTATCTGTACCATAATTATATGATATCTTTGAAGATATATATTTATTAAGAGTATTTTGTGCATTTATAACTTCTTGTGAAGTAGAAGTATATCTAGGATCTTTATAGCATTTTGTTGAATTTAAATTAAGAATAGATTGTCCACTTTTTAATGCATTTACTATATTAGTATATAGAATATTTTTATCAATTTCTGTTCCATAGATTTCTTTTCTTATTACATACATATTTCCATCATACTCGAGCTTAGCATTCTTTGACTCAATTACATTATCTTCATTCAAGCATGAGAGATTATTTATTACATTTCTTAATAGTCCATCATTGAAAGTTATATCATTAGAATTATTCGTAGAATATTTTAATCCTATATCAGATCCATTAATTTTTTCTTTAATATTTCCCCTTTCAATTAATGTTAAAGTATAATTTGTTGTTGTAGATGATTTTTTTGTTACATTGCCCTTTTCTGCTGCAGCACATGCCTGTCCATTATAAAATCCTAGTCCAAAGCATATTGTACATACGCTAAATAGCATTATAGTAATTAGTTTTCTCCATATTGTTGTTTTATTTTCCTTAGCTTTCATTAAAATATCCTCCCCTTCTAATATACAATAATTATACTATATATTAATTAAATTTCCTTCATATATTTTAAAATTTTTACTTATTATCTATAATATTCTAATATATCCCTGTATGTATTTCTTTCATTTTCATTTTCATCTCCACTTATTTATTATACAAAATAAATTATATCATACTATTTTTTCAATAATAGAATTAAATTTCTTGTTATAGTATAATATTGTTAAATACTTAATGAATGGAGGCATATTATGACTAATCTTTTTAAACATTCTTTATCAATTAATACCAGACAAACTTTAATAGACATTACATCCTATATAAAAGATGATATTAAAAATAGTAACATCAAAAATGGTATTGTGATTGTATACTGCCCTCATACAACTGCTGGAATAACAATCAACGAAAATGCTGATCCAGATGTAGTCACAGATATTATTTATGGATATGAAAAGGCATACCCATCTATTGATTCAAATTATAGACATATTGAAGGAAATTCTCATGCTCATTTAAAATCTTCATGTGTTGGTGCTTCACAAACCCTTATATTGGAGAATGGTAATCTTATTTTAGGAGTATGGCAGGATATTTATTTTTGTGAATTTGATGGACCTAGAAAAAGAATTTTTTATGTAAAAATAATTGAAGGTTAAATAACAAGATCTCATTACATGATATTTTATATGTAATGAGATCTTATTATTTAACATAATTATTGAACAGAATGACCTGTATTTTCAATACATCTTTTTATTTCCCCTGAAGTGGCTGGTTTGTTGTACATTACTTCTACACTTCCTCTTGCTAAATCTACACATACATTATTAACTCCATCTATTTTTTCTAATGCATTCTTTACCTGTGTCTTCATATTTTCGTTAGCTAATCCATCTACCATATAATGTACTCTATCCATAATTTTCTCCTTTCACTGCTGCATAAATACATAATGTGATTTCATTTATAAAATCACAATAATAGTATAATCAAAAATTCATATTATTATTATTTTTTAATATTTTAATACT
>JBJEJM010000104.1:0-4772 GCA_051878075.1 Clostridium sp.
TTTTTTTATCTGATATGTGGCTGTACAATATTTTAAAGCAGGCAGCTAGATATGAGATAGATTTTTATTTAGAAAATTATTGATGAATTTTGACACTAGTTCATATAGATATAATAAGGAGGATAAATAGCATGCTTAATATGTATACCCTAAAAAACGGATTAAGAGTTTTAACTGAAAAAATTGAGCATTTAAATTCAGTAAGTGTGGGAGTTATGGTTCAAAACGGTTCTAGAAATGAAAGTGATGACCTTAATGGTATATCTCATTTTATCGAGCATATGTTTTTTAAAGGTACAGGAAATAGAACTTCTAAAGAAGTCATGGAAGAAATAGAAAATGTAGGCGGTCAGATTAATGCTTTTACAAGTAAAGAAGCTACATGTTATTATATTAAGGCATTAAATACGCATTTGGATTTAGCGTTAGATGTACTTTCAGATATATTATTGAATTCAAAATTTGATCCAGAAGAAATAGAAAAAGAAAAGGGTGTTGTAATAGAAGAAATCAATATGAGTCAGGACTCACCAGAAGATGTTCTTGATGAGGCTCATTCAAAAGCAGCCTTTGGAAGTAATCCTTTAGGAAATCCTATATTAGGAACAGCTGATTTAGTAAGATCTTTTACAAGGGAAAAGATAGTGAATTTTATTAAAGAAAAATATACTCCATATAATTCAGTAATTTCAGTATGTGGAAAATTTAATGATGAAGAATTGAAAGACTTGATTGAAAAGAATTTTGGAGAGTGGAAAAGTGAAACTGTATATACACCTGATTATAAAGATGTTATAATTCAAACTGGAACAAGGTATGCTAAAAAAGAAATAGAACAGCTTCATGTATCATTAGGGTTAGAAGGTCTGCCTTATGGAGCAGATAATATGTATTCAATGGTTTTATTAAATAATATATTAGGTGGAGGAGCATCTTCGATTTTATTCCAGAAGGTTAGGGAAGAGCTTGGATTATGTTATTCCATAGGTTCTTATCTGCAGTCATTCCAAGGAATCGGTACATTGAATATATATGCTGGATTAAATAAAAACTATGGTGAAAAAGCATTGGAAGTTATTGAAAGAGAGTTAAGTGCTTTTGCTAAAAATGGTATAACTGATGAACAGCTTAGCATAAACAAAGAAAAGATTAAAGCTAATTATATATTAGGTCTTGAAAGCACAAGTTCAAGAATGTTTGCAAATGCAAAGAGCTATTTATTTAAAAACAGAGTCAGAACAGAAGAATTTGTTATAGATAATATTAATAAAATAAGTAAAGATGATATTCAATGTATTTTGGATAAAACATTTAAAAAAGGTGTGTTAAATGCTGCTTATGTTGGTCAGGATGTAGAATATGAAAAGCTTGATTCTATAATTTTAAGAAATTTAACTGCTTACGATAATACAAATAGTAAAAGTAAAATAGAAGTTTAAAATAATATTAATATTATGATTTATAGTAATAAAAAGCCTCCATGTTTCATATTATTTATGAGACAAAGGAGGTATTTTTATGAAAGGGGAAAGTAATATAAAATATCTAAGCGATATAGAAAAATATGAGCTTATAAATATCAATGATGGAGAAAAATATGATTATTTATTAAATAATGATTTGATAATTGATGAAGAAGGAAATTTTAAATATTTAATAGTCAATTTGAATGGAGGCAAATTTAATTTTTTTAGCAGTAAGGATTTTTTAGAAATACCATGGAGCTGTGTAAAAAAAATTGGCTCAAAAACAATAATTTTAGATGCTGATGATGAAAATATAAAGAAAGTTAAGTTATAATAAATAAGGGCATTTATTATAATCCGTATATACAATATTTAGTTTCAAACAAATGCTAAATATTAAAATGTTAATTGGGGTAATTATCTATAGAGATTTAATAATTGAACAATCAATATTTTAGGAGGGAACAATAATGAAAATAATTGTACAAAAGTTTGGTGGGACTTCGGTTTCAAGTGAAGAAAATAGACAGAAGGTAATTAAAAAAGTAAAGAGCGCAATTAAACAAGGATATAGTCCTGTTGTTGTTGTATCTGCAATGGGAAGAAAGGGAGCACCATATGCAACAGATACATTATTGTCCCTTATAAAAGAAGACTTTAAAAATACAAATAAATTAGCACAGGATCTGCTTATGTGCTGTGGGGAAACTATCAGTTCAGTTGTTATGAGCAATGATTTATATAATGAAGGAGTAAATGCAGTTCCACTTACAGGATGGCAGGCAGGAATTGTTACAGATAATAATTTTACAGATGCTAAATGTTTAAAAGTCAATCCTGAAAGAATCCTAGAAATAATAAATCAAGGAAGAGTGCCTGTAATTACTGGATTTCAAGGAGCAACAGAAGATGGATATTTAACAACACTAGGAAGAGGGGGAAGCGATACATCTGCATCTCTTCTTGGAGTTGCCTTAAATGCCTCAATGATAGAAATATACACAGATGTTGATGGAATTATGACAGCAGATCCTAGAATAGTAAAGGATGCTGATTTAATAGATGTAATAAGTTACAATGAAGTATTTCAGCTTGCAGACCAGGGTGCAAAGGTAATCCATCCTAAGGCTGTAGAGATAGCTATGGAAGGTAATATACCTCTTCTAATAAAAAATACAATGAATGACTGCAGAGGAACACTTATAAATAATTTTGGAGATAGAAAACATAGAAGAATAATGTCAGGAATAACAAGTCAGGGAGACAGAATTCAAGTCTCTATAAGTAAAAAGAATAATGAAGGAAATGCTAAGTATAATGATATTTTAGAACTTTTAGCTGCTAATAAGATAAGCCTTGATTTAATAAATATATTTCCTGATAAGCAGATATTCACTATAAATAAGACTGATAAAAATACTGTAGAAACATTATTAAGACAGGATAACTTTAAATACAGTCTTATTGAAGAGTGCAGCAAGGTTGCAGTTATAGGTTCAGGAATGAAGGGAACTCCTGGAGTCATGGCAAAAATAATTAAATCATTAAATGAAAATAATATTGAAGTTCTTCAGACTGCTGATTCTCATATGACAATATGGTGCCTTGTACATTCTAAGGATGCTATAAATGCTATTAACATATTACATAAGGCATTTTCAGTGGGATATGCCATATAGCAGGTTGTATATAAGTTAACCTAGTAAAAACATTATAATATTAATAAAACGACTTAGTTCTATGTAAGAGCTAAGTCGTTTCTATAATTTAGGTATAATATGAAACATAGAAGTGGTTTGGAATTTAACTATTAAATGTAATTATATGGTATAATTATATGGAATTGTATATTAAAAGTGGGTGATGAGTTGAATGAATTAAAATTTCTGGGGAGAGGATCTGGCTACAATGTAAGAGAAGGGAATACAAGTGCATATATAATAAAAAATAAAGTGCTTATTTTGATTGATTGTGGTGAAGAGATTTTTAAGAAAATAGTAGAAAGAAATCTTACAGAAAACATAAAAGAAGTACACATACTTATCACACATATGCATGGAGATCATATTGGCTCATTAAGTAGTTTTGTGGGATTCTGCTTTTGGAAATACAATATATGCTGTAATATATATTTTCCAGAAAAAGATAAATTAGCACAATTTTTGGAGTTTGCAGGCATGTGTGAAGGAGAAAGTTTTATTATAGAAGATAGTAAGAATGTAAGGATAGATAAACTGGGGTTAGAGTTCTCAGCATCTTTGACTAAACATAGCAAAAGAATTAATGCTTATTCATATTTTTTAAGGTTTGATTCAGGAAATGATATTTTTTACAGTGGAGATACATATGAAACAGATTTTGATATGATTTCTTTTTTAAAGGAAGGAAATATAATTTATCATGATACATGCTTAAGTGATTATGAGGGCAATGTTCATACTTCATTGAGGGTATTATGTAAGAAAGTACCTTTAGAATTAAGAAGAAATGTTTATTGCATTCATATAGATGGAGAGAATTTTATTGAAAGAGCAGAAAATGAAGGGTTCAAGATTCCTGATATTTTAGTTTAATTATCAAAGAAAAGGAGTTAAGTTTATGGGTGAATTATCAAAATTGCCTAATATTGGAGCTGCACTTGAAGAACAGCTTAACAGAACAGGAATAAAAACATATGAACAGTTGAAGAATACAGGAAGCAGAGAAGCATGGCTGAAAATAAAGGATATAGATCCTTCTGCATGTATTAATAGATTGTATGCTCTTGAAGGTGCAATTAAAGGGTTGAAAAAGAGTCAGCTTTCTTTAGAGATAAAAGATGAATTAAAGCAGTTCTACAAATTAAATAAATAATTTTAAATTATGTTGGGGGTATTTATTATGAGTGTTAGTATTATTGAAAAAAATATAGATGAAATTGAGCTTATAAAGCCTCTATGGGAGCAGCTTAATCTCATTCATGCTGATAAGTCAGTCAATTTTAAAAAAAGGTTTGAAAAATATACATTTGAAAAGAGAATGAAGAGCATAATCAATAAAGCACAAAATGGAATTATAAAACTTGATATACTTTTTGATGATGAGAAGAATAGATATGTTGGTTATTGTATAAGTTCTATTGAAAACTATTCTGGAGAAATAGAGTCTATTTTTATAGAAAAAGAATATAGAAAGTCTGGATTGGGCGGAAAGCTTATGGAAAGTGCATTAAGATGGTTTAAGGATAAAAGTATAACAGATATAAAGATCAATGTAGTTTATAATAATAGTGATGCACTTCCTTTTTATGAACGATATGGATTTAAA
>JBJEJM010000105.1:0-21511 GCA_051878075.1 Clostridium sp.
ACTCTGCAAGTATTCCACGGTCTAATATAAACTTTACACAAATTCTTTTCTCATGGTATTCTGTAGGTTCACATAAATATTTTAAATCATCAAGCCAGTTATTCTCTACTAAAACTCTTAAATTACTACTAATATAAGCTTTATTAGGAAAGGTAGGAAATACAATACATTTAGAATATTCATTATGAATATATCTATCAATCATTTTACCAAAATTAGTATGTTTGTAGTCTGTATATAAATACACAGTACCAAACTCTAAAGTAGCACCATGACATAATTTAATCATTCTATCTACAAAATCTTTAGCAGAACCTTCTTTAATAGTATGTTCTGATTTATGTGATACTTTTCCTGCTAATTCTATAGATTTATATATATCATCTATAGTATATCCTGTAGGTTCTATTATTTGATAAGACGGTTTAACTAACTTCATTTCTTTAGTCTATAAGATATTGTTGTAAATTCTTCATATTCACTTGCTATACAAGGATAGGCACAATCTGACCAGCCCATTCCTTCACTTTTAAGAGTAGATACACCTGTTATTCCCACAAAGCCATCTTCAAGTTTATATACAGATGTAGATATAGTGTACCATCTATGTTCATCTATTTCAAGATTAGATGCTACACATTCTAACTCTTTACCAATTATACTACAGATAAGATTCTCTGCATCATATATAGAATATAAGCACTCATTAGGATTGTTTATTATATCAATTAATTCTTGTACTTTCATTTTTCTTATTTTTTAAATTATCTAACTCCTCTTTAAGTCTTCTATGAAAACTTTCTTCTCCATCATCACCACTTAATAGCCAATCAATTCTCTGAGCATATATATAAGCTTTCCTTAATATAGATAATCCTTTCTTAAACTCCTTAATTGTATCTTTATTGAAACTATAATTATTAGGAATAGTATGCTTATTTTTTATTATATATGCTCTTGTTTCTTCATCTAGCCAACGGTCTTCAAGATATTCATTTATATCTTCCTCATCAATAGGATGCCCATATATATAGTCTTCTAATTGATCAGCTATTTCAGATATTCTCCATTGGTTATAATCAAAATGCCCACCACTCATAGTCTATTCTTTAAGACAGCTATTTCCTTAGTTATTAAATCAATAGCTGTGTTCCTAATATCAATAAGATTGACAAAGGAAGTGTCTATAGTATAGACCCTTCCTTTATAATCTCTAACTTTAATACATTCAAACTCATCAGCATTTTCAAATATTCTCTGTTGAGCTTTAAGGTATTCTATTAAATCTTTAGTACTATCCATTACATATATTTGTAGCTACTATAACTAATATACAGATACCAAGTATCATTGCACCTAGACAAGCAGCAAATCTATCTGTCATAAAGGTATCTACTTCACCTTTATTGTGTCTTGTATTCTCTGTTATAAATACAGGAAGAAGCCCAAATGGCCCTATAATTCCTGATAATACAAAGGTAATTAATACCCAAATCCAATCTTGTGATGTTAAATTCTTCATAATTATTTATGTTTTATTATGCTAATAAACTCTCCTGTCATCCAGCTACACTCATCTGGATTATGGCCTAATGACTTTATATAATCTTCATTTATATCAGTATCATAATCCACTCTATAGAAATGCACCTCTAATGTACTATAATTAAGTAATACTAATTCTTCCATAATCATTTAGTTAAAAGGCCCATAAAATATAAGGTACATAGTAATAATACTATAGACCCTAGAAACAAATGTATCTTAAAAGCTGCTACTATAAGTAATATAATAGATGCTATAAATACTATAAAACAGAACACTAATGCTAAGAATATTAAATATGCTTTCATACAAAATCCTCCAAATAACAAGTAAATCCTTCTGCTAATGTATATTTCCTCTTACCAAACCATTTATAAAATATAGGAGGAAGATATTTAAATATAGTACCTGATTCAGAAGCATAGCAACTTACTAAGTTAATTTTATCAGGAATATTACAATATATATTCTCCCCTTCCCAATATATAATAGCCTGATGTATATTTACCCTACAGCCTAGAGAGTCTATAAAATGCTTAAAATATGTTTTATAGGCATTACTATATTTAGGCTTAGACCTATAATCAAGCATAAATCTAAAATAGCAATCTATAGGTAGGTTATTTAGCATACTACAGAAGGTATCTCTATCTAGATTAAATATAGTATTATTGTGACAAAATACTACATTATTATTCTTATCAAATCTTACTCTAATATCAAAATACCTTACCCCAGAATCATATTGTTCTTTTAAAGTCTTACTTTGGCATCTAGCCCAAGGATAAAATATCCATTGATACCAATGTTTTGGCTTTAAATAACTTAGTGAATTATGGCTACCTATTATTACTATACCTTTAGTGTTTGTCATTTTGTAATACTTTTAGAAATTCATCTTTACTCTCTAGAGTAGTGTCTATAGTGTATATTACTGAAGAACCTACACTAATATACCTAGTGATAATCCTTAATAAGTTATTATGGATTACATTATAAACTCTTTGTGACCACTCATTAGAGGATATACCATAAAGATTCTTAATGTAGTTATCAAGAGTTATCAGAGTTCTATAGATATATTCATTACATAACTTTATATTAGTTGTGTCAGTTTTGCTATCTAATAAAGCCTGATATTTTCTTTCAACTCTAGTATATTCTTTCTTAGTATATCCTCCTAATGAATGTATTAACCAATCCTTAAACTTCACTTTCTACCTCTAAATTATCAACTTGCCAACCTTTAAGGTCATTAAGTTTCTCTCCAGCAATTATATTGTCTGTAAGACATACTGCCTTATTAAGCTCATAATAAGCATCTTGTGGCATAGTTATCTGTTTTTCTACAGCTTCCTTAAAATCACAGTTAGAATAATCTATATCCTCATAATAATTACCATCCTCATCCATACCAGCACTATTTATACTATAGTCATCCACTGTTATATTAACCTTCTTACTTAGAGTAACAGTAACTACTACTGATACTATCTTAGGAGGCAAAACACTCTGATTAAAAGGAGCTTTAACTAGCTCTGATTGTGACATAATAGGGTAATTACTCATTAATTTGTTCAGCTATTAACATACTATCAGGAGATTCTATAATCTCCTCTATTCTTGTTATCTTATAAAGATGTGGAGTACCATTATAAAGACCATTAGTCTTCAATATAGTTTCCACTACTTTAGGATTAGGTGCTTTTACTACAGCACATCCATTCTTATTATTTATGGTAAATTCTACCACCCAAAGTTTATTACAACTCATATTTAAAACTCCTCTATATAATCAGCATTAGGGAAACTACATGTCACATCATCCCATGCAGCATCCCTCTCAGCCTCATTATCTTCATTATATCTATTATTATAGGTAGTCCTACTACCATCCTTATGATGAACTATAAATGTCATTTACCCTTATTTATTATTTTAGCTAATACTTCTTGAACCTTCTTTATATTATTAATATCACTCTGAGTTCCGTATTTTTCTAGTTCTCCATATTGCTGTTCAAATAAATATGAAGCAACTTGATTATACAGCTTTAAAGTAGCTTTAGCTTTGGTACTTACTGTCACTCCCATTTTTTATAGAATTATTAAGTTTATTCTCAAGTTCTACCATTTTATTTTGATACCACTGACATTTGAGAATATCCTCCCTATTATTTTTAAGTCTAAAACGCCAGCTATATTTAAAGGCATTGCACATACAGAAGTTTATAACAGCCTCTATACCATAAGCAGACTCCATAGCATCTATACATTCAATCTTACCTTGGTTATAATGACTAGGATGATTTACTTTATCTTCCATATTAATCTCCTTCTATTGTCTTTAAATCTTCCTTACTAAAGTCTTCTGAATCAAGAATGTAATTACCTACTAACCAATTCTTTGTAGCTAATTTTCTTCCAGGGTTCTTTATATAGTCCCCATCCCTTAATTCAAAATTCTCTCTAAGGATTGTAAGTTTGTAATTATCTATAATACACTCTTCAAGAAGTTCAATTTTCTCCTTAACTTCTCTTTGAAGGCTCAATAAGTCTTTATCCTCATTATGGAGCAATAAATCCTCAGGTCTTGAAACAGCCATTACCAAGAGTTCTTCTACTATATTCTGAATAGACTTTTCATTAATTCTTATTTCCTCATCTACATCATAAGGAGAATCATAAGTTTGTCTATTAAATACTAGTTGTGTCAGTACATTTGTTTCCCAGCTCATAATATTATAATTTAATGAATCCAATAATTTGGCAAAGTTCCATCCTCAAGTCTTGATATATCAGCATCTAGCTTACACCTAGTACAAAAGAATGCACCTGCCTTAATCATACAATCATAGAGAGTTTTAGCCACTTCTTCTGCTATTTCTTCAGGAGTCTCACAGTCAATCTCATCATAAGGAGTAATGCATATCTTTATTTTATTGAATAGATTATTTTTAACTATGTAGTTCCAAAAGTAAATTAATGAGACCCTAAGACACATTGACCCAGTAGCTTGTATTGGATAATTTATACTCTGCTTTTCAGAGGCAGATTTTCTTTTAAAAAAATGTCTTACTCTTTCTACAGTATAACTATTGGAGTTAGTTCTCTTCATTTCTCTATAGTAATCCCAATCAAGAGTCTTCATCCACTCTTTAGTTTCTTTAAGCTCATTATAATCATATATAAAAGCCTTATGTCCAGAGAGAGAATTAAGTAATATATAACCCTTGTCAAGCCAATCCTTTCTTCTAAAATCCTGATAAGCTTTAAGTCCTTTAAAACCAGTCATAAAAGAGTTATATATCTCTGTAGCCTCTTCTATTGGTATGCCTTTATTTCGTGAGATAGTATTAGCATCTCCACCATATGAAATTGCGAACTCCACACCTTTAGCCTCCTGTCTTAGGCCATGATACAGCTTCTTTATATCTTTTATAGGAGTATCTCTAGGAATTTCCTTATAACTCATATAAGCAGTAAGACTATGAATATCCCCACTACCATTAGTGAGTTCTTCGATAATAGCCTTGTCATTAGCTATAGAGGCCATTAAATAAGTTTCCTGTCCAGAATAGTCAATACTAATCCATTTATTACCCTTTTCAGCTATAAAACAAGCCCTAGTTTCTGCATCTGCTGGTAAATTTAAGAGATTAATATACTCTTTATCACTTCTCTTATCTTTACCTCCAGAAGTTATCCGTGTGGTATCAGCACCTAATTGTTGAAAATTAGTATGAATCCTTCCACTTACAGGGTTAATCTGCTCTAGGAAATTCTTACCATAGGTAGAAGTGACCTTAACAGCCTCCTTATATTCAAGATATAAAGGAATTAAAGGGCATTTGTTCTTTTGAGGCTTTAATACCTTAGCATCTATACTATCTTTAGTCCCCCCTTTCTCCTTATCATCTACTTCAATATTAACATTGAACAGCTTAAATATAGGAGCTACTTGTTGGTTGCTATTCCAATTTAACTTAATCTGAGGCTCTAAATTATATCCTGTAAAGAGGTCTCCTTGCCTATCTATGAATATATATTTACTAAAGGAATTAGGAGGTATATGAGTTTCCTCATTATTAAAGCCCTCACTATTAATCCTTATAAATTCCTTATTAAGATTATCTAGTGCTACCTCTTCCCTCTTTTTATCCTTCTTCATCTTGGCTTTCCACTTGTCAACATCAAGTTTTACACCACAATATTCACAATAAGCTAAAGGAAATACAAACTTATTCTCATAAGCAACAGCCCTAATTAAGTCTTTTTTAGCAAGTTCTTCACCCTGTTTAATCATTATATCTTCAAGGTATTGTACATCTTTAGCTGCATATACTATAGTGTCTGTAGATTTAAGACCATTCCATATAATCTTACCTCTTACAGATTTATCAAGTTCTACATCAAGATAATTAAGTCCAGCAGCTTTAAGAGACATACTGTGCATACCTTTAGGATAACCTAGCCATAGAAGTTTCTCAGCAAGAAATCCATCATAGACTTCTTTGGGGATAATATTATACTTAAATAGCCACTTTAAATCAAATTTAAGATTCCATCCTATAAATAATCTATCAGATTCAAGATAATCTTTATATTCAAGTATATCTATGGTAGTACAATCTATCACTACTTGATTATCTCTATTACCTAATTGAACTGATAATAATTTACCAGTATGAGGATCCAAGCTAGAAGTCTCAGTATCTAAACCTACATTATATAAGGAGGATAATAGGGATAGGCTTTCATCTATCCCTATTATTTTATATATATCATTAGTGATAAACTCCTGATTTCTAGTTACTAAATATATCATTTTTAGAATATGCTATTAATTTGTCAAAATCAAGTATATATTTATACTTCTCAAAGAATGTACTAGACAATATTCCATGAAGATTTACCCCATAATCATTTTTAATATTAGCAAAAGAGTTTGTTAGATCTACTACTTGAAATTCCTCAGTATATACAAAAGAGTCCCTCTTAATATCAATATTAACAAAGGAAATCTTATGCTTAGTCCCATCCATTCCATATATTTCTCCCACTTTAGAAGATTCTGTATATATTATACTAGGAAGAATAGCACTATTTATAGCAGACCTTTGTGCTCCTGTATCTAAAAGGAAATTAAGCTTATTATTGGTGTTTATAAAAGTGACTATAGGAAGATTGCAAATATCCATAGTTTCCTTAAAAGACATTCTTATTATTTTTCTTTGCTGATATTCAATACCTAATTTATATAGACCAAGAACTGATAATACTATTCCAATTATAATTATAATCTGTACTATTACCATAATTATCCCTTTCCTGTACTACCTAGTCCCCCTCTATCTTTATCTTTAAGGTTATTTACCTGTACTATCTCTATACCACTACTAAATAGCCATCTAAGTTTCTGCCACACAGTAGCTTTCTGACTTAGTTGAATCCTAAATTGGCATATCCTATTTCCTTTCTTTATAGTGGTATTTTCCATAGAAGCAGCTATATAATACCATTGATCACCATTACCACTATAGCTATTATCTATAATTCCCTGACCATTAGGAATAAATATTCCAAACTTTTTAGGATTACTACTTCTTGAAGCTACAATAGCCTCAAATCCATCTGGAAGTTTTACTGCTATTCCTAGAGGTATATAAGCTACAGGAATTTCTACATCCCTATATTTCTGATTATCCCTTTGATATTGTACCCCTGCTTGAGGAGCTTTAAGTTCTATATCTTGTGCAGCTCTAAGGTCAATCCAATCACCCTTCTTCATAATTACAGGCATACAGCCTTCTGTAAGTTCCTTAATCTTTATTTTAAGCTTCATTTCTTTAAGTCTTTAATTTGTTCATTAACAAGTGCTATCCTTTTATTCATAACTCTAAGATATTGCTTCATATAACTATATTGCTCTATAAGCAAATCCTTCATTTCTCTATTAAGACTATCAAAGTCTTTAGAATAAAGAAATACATTGAGTTTCTCTACTTTAAGAGATAAATCTCTTTGCTCCTCAATAAGTTTAACTCGTAATTCTCTAAGTTCTGTTAGCATGATTTTTGAAATTTATAGGTTATATCAATTAGTTTATTGTCTTCTACTTTATAAAATCTTTGATTAGTGGATTTACTATTAAGAGACCCTAATTCCTCTATATAAGGCCCTAACTTAATAAAATCAAACCATTTAAGATTTATATCTTTACTAAGTTCTTGTCTTCCACTATACCAAGCTATTTTATATTTATGGTGCATAAATATCTGTACCCATCTAGCCAAATTATCTATTTCTATATGGTCAGAATCCCCTCCCATAAAACATATACAAGTAACTCCCTCATTTCTTTGTATAAGATTTCTTAGTTCATTGATAGTAAGGGGTTCTCCAATATCTTCTGCTAAATAAGAACTATGACAATTTTTGCAATGGCAAGGACAGTTACTTATATTTATACATAGAGATATTTCATCAGGCACTTCACTAAAACTTACTAAAGTATCTACATATTTAAGCATTTTTATTATTTGTGTGATTAGCTAATGTTAATTCTTTTATTTTTAATAATCTGTTTTTGAGAATATTATTCTCTTTAGTTAAAGACTCAAGTTTTTTATATAATTCATCCTTATTAAGAAGAATTATCCCTGAATTTTCTCTAAAATTCAATAATACTGGAAAAGCCTCTTGAATACCTGTTAATAATGGATTATGCTTAGAGTCTCCATACAAAATGTGAGTCTTTCCTTTGGGACTCATTATACCGAAGGGTACATTACTTAGAGTTCTTCCTTTAGGAAGATTTAAATTATGTAATGAGTCTATAACATCTTGTATAGAAAGTATGTCAGAAGTCATTCCAGTCTTTCTAAGAAATTCATATTGTTTAGATTTATCTTTACTATATTTTATCATAAATATGTATAATTTATTAGTATCTAATCTTTAAATATTTTTAACTCTTTACCAGCTTTCTCATCTATAAAGATTACTTTAGTATTATCTTTAAGAGTTACTATATAATCTTTAAAGTGGCTTGCTATATCAGCATCCTTCTTTATACCAACTACCTGGCCAGTTCTATATAATTCCTTTAAAGAATCTTTAGAGCTTTTAGATTCATCAATACCTACAAAGAATACTGCATCATCTTTATATTTAGCACATTCTTCGCAACAATGGTCAGCAAATCCTATAATCTTACCATTCATATCCTCAACTTTCTTCTTTTGAGGCTTAGTAAGTCTTTTATTCATTATTATAGGCCCATCCATTTCTTTACAACAAATAGGGCATAACTCTTTTACAAGAGCTACGCCCAAATTATTTTCAGTACTCATACTAATTCCTCTTTACCATTAGAATAGACTCTTTTACTAGCTTCTATTTGTCTTTCATAACCAAAGTTCTTAATGGCTCTTAGATAACCAATTATGCGAGTATACCATTTAATATTTTTACTACCACATTTAGGGCATTCTTTAATAGGCTTTTTTACTATATAATGACACTCTTCGCATTCACTATTAGGTATATTAAATGTAAAATATGAAGTACCATTTTCTACAGCAAATTTTATAAGTTTAAGATATTGTGCTTTGCTTAAATGTTCTTCAAGATTTATATGACATCCTACTCCACCGTCAAGAGTTTCTGTAAATCCTTTTCCATGAAGTCTAAATTTATCTAATACAGAAGTATTATCATGAGCTAAATAGAAATATGAGTTATATAGTACTCTATCTGGATTTACTTTATAGCCCTCTTCTTTATCCCAATTATAATTTTTTGCTCCAAGTGATTCAGCAGGCACAAACTCTGTATTAAATAAAAATGGTCTTTTCCTATCATTAATATTATGAAGTTTATTCTGTTCTTTTATAGTAGAAGTAATAAGTTTACAAAACTCTTTATATTCTTTATTATAAGAACATTCTATCCCAAGAAATTCTGCCGCTTCATTTATACCATTTAATCCTATAGTGGAATATAGTTTCTTCATAGAAATATATCCTGCTTTACTTGCTGTTAACATACCTTGGTCTTCAAGATCATATAACATAGTCTTATATGCTATATGATACTTATATACTCTTTCAAGAATAGATATTAAATAATTTTTAAAGTTATCCTTATCTTCTTTAGAGGATATATCAAAATTATGTGAAGTTATTAGTGGAGTAGTATAGCTATTAAACCAGTCCTGTATTATTCTATTAAGATTAAGTGTAATTACATTACAACTACCTGTTTGAATACCTGTAAGACCATTTGTAAAACTAAATACATTTTCTTGTATTTCAGATCTTAATCTACAGCAAGATGCTAATCCATTAGGATTATCAGAAATATAAGTAAAGAAAGAATGCCCTTTAGCATACATTTCAGCAGTAAAATCTTTATATTCCTTATCTATAATATCATTACCATCGGAAAGAAGTGCCATAGTTTCTACAGGCATTGCTATTACAGCATTAAGTCTTTCATCATTAAGATAGTTTATGAAAAGTCTTTGAAGATAATCTATTGCTTTCCATTCAGGCTGTGTGCCATCAGGATAATAAAATTCTCCAAATAGTGCTTTAAAGTAATTACTATCATAGTATGAAAAATTTATAAATGGGCTTTGATAACCCCTATTACCAGCAGGTTGATTTATTCCCCAAACACATTGTTGAAATGCTTGTATAATAGTATCTTTAATAGTTTTATTCTTAATACAATGTTCTGAATTTACTATACAATCAGCTTTATTATAATAATTACTTCCCCATTCTTTTATGCAATAATAATTAAAAGCAACAAAGAAAGAACCAAAAGCTACTGCACCTTTACATTGAGAAGCTAACAAAAATGCAGCATTTACAAATTGACCACAGAAGCTATTAAGATTATTTGGATCTTTAGGAGTAATACCATCAAGATTACCAACACCTTCTATCATAAGTGGATAAAGACTTACTGCTTCACAGTAATTTTTAAGTACTGGAGTTGATGCCTCATCATGACAATAAATTATATGATTTTCTAAATCAGTAATATATTGTTTTGCTACTTCTGGAAATAATTCATTAAGTTTATCTTTCATTCTTTGTCTTTGAATTATTCTATTAGTAGTTTTATATACTTCTCCTTCAAGATTAGCCACATTTTTCATAGTCACATTAGCATTAGAATCAGTCTCTGAAGATGTAGCTGCATTATCACTAGACTGACTATACTTAGCCATATAATCAAGTCTCTCCTTAATAAATCTAGCTTGGCTATGTTTTTCTCTATATAGTATATAATTCTTAGCTACCTTAAAGAACTTATCATTCATAAGCAGCTGTTCTACCCTATCTTGTATAGTTTCTACACTGATAGTGTCTTCTTCTGTGAATAATGCTGGAATCATCTGATTAAGATATTCAGGAAATTCACAGTTACTTGCCTTAAATGCCTTTTTAACAGCATTTATAATTTTATTTACATCAAATTTCTCTGTAGTATTATCTTTCTTTATTACAGTCATTACAACCCACCTTCCTGTTTTAGTTTATCAGTAATATCATTTATAGAGTTACTCAGTAGCTGAAGACATTTATACATTGTCTCATAATCACTATCAGCCTCAGAGCATATTATAGTAGCTAGCATTGAAGTATCTCCTTCATATACTGCTGATAATAGTCTGGCTGCTGTTTTTAAGTATTTATCTGTTGGATGTTTCATAGATTACATAACCAATATTCTAGATTATTTGGTTCATTTATAAGTATTCCATTAGGTACTTTTGGGGAAGTATCAAGATATTTTCTTAATTCTTTACCTATATCATAAGGGTCTCTCATTTCTATTTGATTATTTTTACCAAAAGTAAGAGTTCCTTTTGCAAAAGTAAAAGGTATATCCCATACTAATGGAGTATTACTGCCTTTAAATATAATTATATCTTTATAAGGTAGTATTTTGTAATCTTTATAAGTATCATCTTTACTAATGGCATCTTGTAATATTCTGACATAGAGGCGGTTTTGCAATTGATACTGCCATTCTACATAATGCTTAGGAAAATCCCATTCCCTATCAGGTTTCTTACAAGAGGTTTTCAAATCAATAGGAAGTATCTCCTTAGTATCATGAAAGACAATAAGTGCATCAAGCATACACCTGTAATCTATACCTTCAAGACAAGCCTTAAACTTCAGCTGATAGAACCTTTCAATATTAGGCTCAAAAGAACTATTATCTTCAAAATAAAACTTTGTAGCCTCACTTTCCCTTAATACTTTTACAGCAAGTTTTGCTTCATTAAATGTAAGTATATCTATAATAGTTCTTTTATCTGCTATAAATAGTAGGCTATAATATTCAGCCCCTTTTTCCTTAATAACCTTAGCTCTTGTTTCTGGCCTCCAATTAGTCTGATAGTTAAATTGATTTGCTATAAAGATAATTGGATCATCATTCACATCATTAAGACTATCACAAAAATCCCTATATTCCTCAAAAATCTTTTGAACTATCTGTTTAATTGTATCTGGAATATTAGGAATATCAGCTACTAAGAACTTCTCATCAAATTCATCTTTTCCTCCAGTTATTATAGTATCTACTACAGAGCCAAAAGTAAGTGAGGGGGTACTAATCTTATCAAATAACTTAGATAGATTATTAAATCCTTCTCTTTCATATCTAGCTAAAGTAGAGTAGGATAATGCTGGATCTTGTCTATATGTCTCCTCAGAGACATCCCAAGATATATCTTTAAGTGATTTCATTCTTAATTATATTAATGCACTCTTTAAGTTGCCCTAGAGTGAATATTTCAAATAATAATGTATTTCCTTTATAAGGGGGATTCTCTAATATACCCCTAAACATCTTGAACTTATAAGGAAATACATCTGTCTCTTTCCCCTTAACCTCTATTATAATAAATTTATTCTTATAATAAAAAGTAAAGTCAGGAGTATATGTTATATTAATGAGCTTCTTATTAATAAGCCTATTATTTCTACCATAGAAAGGTACAGTAGGCTTAAAGCCCTCCCATAATATAAACTTTACTTCCTCATATCTAGGATTGAACCCTTCATTCTTCAATATATCATATACCCTTGACTCTATTTTTGATTTAAAGTTAATATTATCAATAGTTACCTTAGTTGTTCCTATTACTTTCTTATTCATTAAATACAAGATTATATAGAGGCTTTAGAGTATTTTTAGCTCTCTCAGCACTTTCCTTACTCATAAAGTAAGAGAACCCTTTAGTTGTTTCAGGAGTATCAATACACCTTATTTTTCCACTAATAGAACTTATTATCCAAATCTTATCAGCTTTATATTTTTCCTCCATCTCTGACATCTCACTAAGCATAAGGGTAAAAGCAGCTTTAGGGCATACTTCTGTAAGTATCTCAACAAATTTAGTACAATCTTTAATACTCCAATTCATCCTATTTGCCAAATGCTGATAAGGATCACTAGTTTCTGTAAGCTCCTTAATAATTCCCATTAGAATGAACTCTTCATAATTATACTCTGTAAGAGTAGTACCATAAGTTGAAATACTATAAGGAGTCTTTCTTGTGACAATTATCATATCTCCAAAACTTACTTCCTCATTAGTATCAGTTCTAACAAATTTCTTCATACCATTTTATTTTATCATTATTTATATTAGTTAATATGTTATTTACTTCACTAAATACTCTATAGGGCATATTTATTCCTAATCTATGATAATAGGAAGGATGACACTCCTTTATAATAGTATTATTCTTTCCTATATAAGGAATAAAAGTCTGGGCTGCTTTACCAAACAACACATATATAATCCCTGTATTATATAAAGATATATTAGTCAGCAAGGAAGCTATAAAGCTTCTCCATAACATAATATGTGAACCTGGTTTATTAATCTCTACAGTAAGTGCAGAGTTAAGTAATAATACACCCTGTTTAGCCCAACTCTCTAAAGTAGGGTCAAAATTAATATTATTTACTGTATCATACAAGTCTATAATTGAGTTTTTAATAACTTGTAAACTAGGAGAGAGATTCTTATCTAAGGTATTTACTTTATTACCAAATGCTATTCCTGTAGCAATATTCTTCTGAGGATAGGGATCCATACCTATAAATATTACTCTACATTTATCATAAGGGCATAAAGTAAATACCTTAAATATATCCTGATATTCAGGAGTTATGGGCTTAATAGCATATAGTTTATTGAGCTTATTGATTATATTAAAAAGCTCATTCTTGTCTATAACTTTAATCCATTCCCCAAAATAATCATTAATCTTCATTAAACAAATTATCTATGTTATTCTGTATAAAATTACTTATACTCTCATTTGATACTAATGAAGGAGTAGGTATAGTAGGAGTGACTATAAATTCATTACAGTTTTCTACAATTACTGTTATAGTAGAGCCTAGAGTTAAAGGGTATTTAGAATTATGAGCTTTTACTTGATTAATATTAGTTGTTGCAGCTTCTTTAATTAGGGTCTTAGCTATCCACCTCTCAAATACACCATCACTATAAAATACTTCAGGACTTACTCTAAGAACTGGCCTATATACATTATCTCCTAAATATTGTATAGTGCATATAAACAATATCCTATTATCCTTTAATAATACCCCATAACCAAGTTTATAAGCATCTGTATTATATGAATCTCTACTATTTTTAGAGAATATAGATACTAAATTACCTCCCCTACTTAGTCTATCCACACGTGCTGCTTGTTTTATTGTGAATGTGGGTCTAGCTCCATAATACTTTAACCCTGTAGTTGTTCTAAAACTAAACACTTTATTAGGAGTATTGAGTACTACAGGAACTTCAAGTATGCCATCCCTTTGAATACTTCGTATAAATATATTAAGAGAAAAATTATCTACAGTTGCTGGATAATGACTTGTAGTTACATACTCTGTAAAATACTTTCTAAGTAATTCTCCCATATTATCCTATAGTTTTAAAAACCATTATATCAGCGTCATAAGATGCCATAAAAGGCAAATCCCTCAACATAGGTGCCACTTCATTAGTCACAAAATTAACAAAGAGATTTACTATTATAGAACCTATCATATTAGCCATATAAGATGTCTGTTTATTTGAACATATAGTCTCATCAGCTTCATCACTACTAAATAAATAATCTCTTTGATATTTTGATATAGCCTCATTATTATCCCCAGTAAGGCAGAATACTTGCAAACTCTCAGCTGCTAATCTTCCATCAATAAAAAGACAACCTTTCTTATCCTCCTCAGATTTAGAATTTACATGTCTTAGCCATGCCTCAAATACTACTTTCCTTGATTCCATATTATCAAGGCCACATATCATAATATTAGAAGGCTCAGATTCTTGTGTAAATCTATTTACAACAGAAAAGCAACTTTTATAATCAGAATATTTAGAAACAGTCTCTACCATAGCAGATGCCTTAAATTGCCCAATCTGCTCCTTATTATATAGCTGCCCTGAGATATTACCCCCCTCTACAATATCATCATCCATCATATATATAGTATTAGGCTGCATTCTTGCAAGGAGAAATGCTACATAACTACCAATTCCTCCAAGACCTATAAGAGTAATATTCTTTTGTTTAACTTTCTCATACCATACAGCACTACTGAACCTACTTGTAAAGTCATCAACAATATAAGGATTCTGAAAAAAATCCATAACTAATTCATTTATAGGAATATTACTATTATTCAATCTATCTAAATCATCAGATGATAAAGCTACAGGTTGTGGAGTAAAAGAGAGATTTATAGTTGTTAACTGCTCATAGGTTTCCCTATCCATTACCTCATAGTTCCATTGATTATCCCATCCCCACCTTACTCCATAAAGAGAGACTTCTGTATCATTCTCTTCAAGTAATAAAGCTTCTGTAGGGATAGGGTATCTATTAAAGAATCTATGTAAATACTCTAATATACAGGAATTAGGAAGACCATATTCCCTATACTTATTAATAGCTGCAAGGGCAAACTGTGGGTCACTGAGAGTATTAGAATACTTTAATACCTCTTCATCGGTCATATTTTGTAAAGTTCTCAGGTTGATACTCATTTAATATATCTATAATAAAGGTTAATACTATACTTTTAGAATCAAGTGACTTAAAGAATGTTATAAGGTCTTTACTAAGACTTTCAGACATCTTTTTATTCTCATTATACTCATAATCAATAATATAAGGACTTTGATACATAAGAAAATCAACAAGATTAGTAATCCAATCTTTAATGCTTTCCTCAGTATCATAACTATTTAAGTCTCCAAAGATTTTCTCATATTCTGTATCTATAGAGTTCTTTATATATTGTCCTATCCAAGCTACATTAGTTTTAAGTGGCTCAATCATTATAGTACCTTTTATAAGACAATATGCAAGATTTAATATTATAGGAACATTATTATTCTTATTTATAATAGTATTAGTTGGCAGGCTTACCTTATTATATACTATTGGCTTTTGTATAGGAGTAAATAGGGATGTTCTCTTTGAGTCTCTTAATTCTTTTAATCTACTATCTATATCTTTGAATGGATTATCTATATCACATTTTACTATATTAAGTGGAAACCATTCTATAAAAGACTTTACAAAGTCTTTACTTTCAGTCCTATTATCCTCTAATACAACAGTATTTCCTCCATAAGTATCATATTGTGTCTTTACAGTATAATCAGCATGTACTACCTTATCAAGTCTTCTTGTGATTCTTGCAGTATAAGTGCCATCATTATTGACTATAAGAGATAGGAAGTGAACAGTATCTTGCCCTTCAAGATTAAGAGTGTTAATATCTGTACCACTAAAGAATGACGGCATAGAGTGATGTGAATGGATTAATGCTTGATATACCCCATCAACAAGAAGCTCAGGATTATTGCACATATAAGATACTATATCAGCGGATTCCTTATAGGATGTTGATATAGTATCTCCTATATCCATAACATATATATCTTGGCAAGTAGCTTTAAAAGTACCATCATCTAATGAACCCTCTGTAGTATAGAATAATACCCCTGACCACTCTATATTAGGTACATTACTACATATATGCCTTATCTTTGCCTCAACATTCCTAGGAATAATCAAATCAAATAATTTCTTCCCCTCTATTAATGTCAGCTTCTGCTTTTCCATAATTATAGTTTATAAATTTGAATAAAGAGGTTAATAGAGAATCTATTATATCATTAGCAAGTATTAAGCTCTCCTCTATAGAGCTAGCATCACTATCTATAATCCTTAAAGGTATTTTATTACCTCTAAATATTATTCCACAATTAGGTAAGTTATAGCTACTGCCATTTAGAGTATTATCTATACTATAAATAATATTATTTATAATCGTGCACCTCATAATTAGCGCCCTTCTTATCATAGTCTCTATTATATAAGGATCTGTTTTAGACATCTTATTAATCAAATATGTTGAGAATCTTATAGTAAATAAAGACTTAGGTTCTCCTAAGCTATAGGAATTATTTATATAAGAGAGCTTAATTGAGGTATTCTTCAGATACTCCTTGAAGATATTCTTTATAGTATTTTCAACAGATACTCTAAGAGCAATATCCAAATTACTGAGTAGCTTTAATATGGGGGTTGATAGTTGGCATAAGCTATTATAAGCATCAGCAGAATCTCTTTTATGAATAGTGCTAATACGAATATATGGTATTCCTACCAGTGATTCCACTCTTATATAATTATCTAGCTCTTGACAGAATAATCCCCATATATTTAAATCTCTGCAACTTCCTAGAGTAAATATAGTGTCTCTAATAGGGCCAGTACCAAAACAAGGAGTTAAAAACTCACAAGGGTTTGATTTTGGGAATAAAGGACAGTGGGAGTGCATATACTGTACTTTATATTGTGCACCTGTATAAGTGGTTCTAGCAAGGCTAAAGTGACCACCTATAAAAATTCCTGCACCATTAATATTAAATCTGGCAAATAAATCATAAATAGGTTCACTTACTCTAGTCTCATTACATACTATATTTAGCCTATCCCAGTGTATTAATATAGGTATAAATATATCCTCTTCAAATTCTTCATATTCAGGTATTTGTGCATCTACATTGTCTTCTCCAAAGAAATCCTTAATTACCTCTATAACTTCTTTAGCTGGCCTTATAGCTTCTTCATAATTAGTTATTGCCATATTAATTTATAATAAAAATAAAAGGTATAGTAGATAACTCCACTATACCTTTTTAATTAATAGTTAAAGATTAAAGAACATTTCCTCTATCTCATCAGGAGTGTAGGGAATTTCCTTATTCTCCTTAATCTCTGTATTATGAAGAATACATCTAATCTCATCAATCTTATATGCACTGAAACAAGTTACTGATTTCATAAGATCAAGTATCTTATCTATAGCTATAACAATAGAGTCACTATTATTAACAGGCTCTACTGTTCCTTCATTCTGGCTTATCTGCTCACATACAGTGCATTCTTTCTGAGAGTTCTCTATAATCTCAATAAGCTGCTGTGTAGAACACTGTGTAAAGTTCTTACCCATAGTATTCTTAACTACTTCCTGAAGGTTCAATTCCTTAATCTTACTATATACCTCATTTCTTGTCATACCTGATTCTATCTTTTTCTGCTCCTTAGTAAGTCTTATTACAAGTTCATTTGTAGTAGTTCCTCTCCAAGGCACATCATGAGGAAGCACACTCTCATCATCTATTAGCTGTACTTTTGACAGCCCCTCATAGAATGCCTGGCCACTAATATTAAAACCATTCTCCATAAGGTCTGATTTAAGCTCCCTAAGGGTCTCTGCTTCTGACATAATAACCTTTACTGACTGTGTTGCTGAATCTACTACTGTGATTTTTCTGCTTTCCATAATGATAAATGTGTTAAATTAATAATGTTAGTGTTATCCTAAAAACAATCAATCTACCTCAAAAGGAAGGTCATCAGTAGGAGGATTAAATAAGGATTCAAATAGTTCAATCCATCTTTCCTTACCTAGTGACCTAAAGGCATCACTAATATCTTTACCTCCTTCAAACTCAGGAATAATTATATTAGTGAAGCCTGTCTCCATTGATAAAGTTCTGGCATCCTGTAATCCTGGAATATCATTGTCAAAGCATATAAATATATGGTTATACCTTCTTCTCAATTCATTAATAGCAGTATTACTTATTTTATATCCCTCTCCTTGTACACTAATAGCTGGAATACCTAAATTACACCATAAACACAAACTATCTTTGACAGAGGAGCAAATGCAAAGCTTATCACCAAACTCAGGAATTTTAGTCCATAAGCTGATTACTGAGCTATCATGCTTGTTACTCCATTTATAGCCATCAGTGTTAAAGGGTTGGTATATTTTTATAGTAACCCTACCTTCTTTCCTTTCAATATAGGCATAAGCATATTTATCTGCTGGAAAAGTATATTTTACATTATTTTTTATAACTATCTTGTGTGATATAGGATATACCTCAGCATATTTAAGCCAATCTAATGTTATTCCATAAGAACCCCAGTACTCTAAGTCATAATCTTTCCACTCTCTTACCTTACACTGTAATTCTGTATTATTAAAATGTGAAGGCTTATTAGCTCTATATACAGTCCTTGTTACTTTAGTAACAGGAATATTATCTATTTCTCTCATAAGTTTATTTAATAAAGTGTTATAATCAACCCTCCATAATAACATAAGAAGGGTAAATAAGTCCCCCTTTTCTCTAGTAGAGAAATCAGTATAATAGACATGCTGCCCATCCCTTGTATATAAACCAAAGGATGGGTTATTATCCTGCCTTAAAGGTGATTTTATTAAAGCAGGAATATTAACACTAAAATAGTGTTTTGCTATATCTATCTCACTTACCTTATTTAATATATCTTTCTTTGAGATAGTAGTATTCCCATTACTAAAGCTCATAATTAAATATATTTAATTACATCTCCCAAGGGCATTTAACCTCACTAGGAGCTTCAAATGGAGTAGGCTCAACACTATATTCATGCAAATCCTCTGCACTAAACTGTACATTTGAATATCCCCCTGCATCCTGCCTCTCCTTTATATGGGCATCAAGGCTACTATAGTCTATATTGTTGAATTTAAGGAATCTATCAGTATAGATAGTCTGGAACTGCCTATTGTCATCAGTTGTTTTTACACCAAATGCACATTTAATTCTATTATTAGGCTGTAGTGCTATAATAGTTTTAAGCTCCTTAAAGTCTCCTGTAAAGTATTTCACTATATTATCAAGTCTTGCTTCAGCATCAGCAAGGTTCTCTATATAGACAACCTCACCTGTATTCTTATTCCTAAATGACTTATTAGGAATATTAAGATACTTCTTGATAAACTCAGTAATAGTACCCTCACCTATATATGCAGGTCTTATATCCTCAGCACAATACCACTTCATATTATCAGGTATAGGAGCACCTTTCTCAACACACTCTACAGGAAGCCAAGTAGTCTCACCATACTTATTTATTACCTCTATCTTGGTATTATCCCTATTATATCTATTAGCCTTAGTAAGGAAGAAAGATATTTTAGTTGTGTATGCTATACCACATGATTTCTCATCAGTCTTAACTATAAAATCTATTCTTACCTGGGGTACAGTGCTACCATTAATCTCTGTAGTTCCTACATAAGATGGCTCGTCCTCAATATCCCTATTATAGAGCTTACCCAACTCTGCTTTATTAGGGTTAACAGCTAATACATATACAGGAGCTACTCCTACATAAAGTTTTCTACTAACTTCTACAGTTTCTTTTCCACTTGCAAATGCCATGATTTCTTTATTTTTTAGTTAATTAAATATTGTCATTATCTATCTCTGCCTGGGGTATAAGCTCTGTCTGAGCTTCTTCTACTGGAGGTACTACAGTATCAGGGTATTTAAGTGCCCACTTAACTATCTTAATAGGCTTACCATCTTTATCTGTAGCAGTTTCAACTACCTTATTTACAAGATCCTCAGTACCATATCCTGTAAGTGCCTTTATAGGAGCCTCATAAGCCTCCTGAGTATTTACATAGCTATCATACTCCTCTTGAAGAGCTGCTATTTTCTCCTTCAATTTAGCTTTCTTTGTTACAAGCTGGTTTACATTCTGTGCAGTTCTCTTAATAGCTGCAATTTCAAATTTTGAGAAAGTTTTCATAATGATTTAAATTTTTGTGAATAGTTACATTTTATAATAGTTTCTTACTGTATCATCAACAAGCTTCAAGCTATTAGGAATTTCAAACTTATCAAACATTCCAAGAGGAGTTTTAGCTGAATTATGGTTAGCCTTAGTTTGGAAATAATATTCATTATCCCCACCATCACCATACTCTACCCTAGTCATAAGTACTATAGGATAGAATCCCTCTGGTTGTGTCTTTGTAAGTTTCTTACCTATAACACTAAATACTGTCTTCTCAGTACCATCTGCTTGAGTTTGTAACATAGTATGCCCCATAATATATACTATTTGGTCTTCTCTAAGTACAGTATTACAAAGCATATTAAGCTCAATTATATCATTGGCTAAATCTTTCCACTGATCATATGTCATTTTCTTCCTATCATTAAATTCCTTCATAGCAAGATATATATTAACTGTATCTATTGCTACAGATTTAATGTTAGTTTGTTTTGAGCACCATTCTATTGTTGCCTTTATTTCCTTAAAGTCTTTAGGCTCACAATAGTTCTTATTCTCCATTCCCCACATTCCTGCTGGGAAAGGCAATGCTTTTCTATCAAGATTAAGAATAAAATGAGTTTTTGGATCCATACCTTGATAGTTTTCAAGGTCAAAACTTCCATCAGGATTTATAATAGTAGAAGTAGTCTTACCATCACCCGATGAACCTAAAATAGCTACAATTTTTGCCAT
>JBJEJM010000106.1:0-4744 GCA_051878075.1 Clostridium sp.
ACACTGTAGGAAGAAATAAAAAGGCGATACAGGAGTATATAAAAAATCAGATACAAGAAGATATAGCTTACGAACAAATGAGTTTGAAGGAATATATCGACCTGTTTAATGGTGAGTCGGTAAATAAAGGCAAGAAATAAAGCACCTTTTAGGTGCAGACGGTAAAGGTTTTGAGGTCAGCAGACTGTTTCAACGTGCGAATAGCACGGCTAGTAGCAAAGCCTTACAGACGCAGAGCAAACCACCCGTTTTCACGGATGGTTCTGATTAGTATTTAGATTTTCTAAAAGCCAAAGGAGTTTTTCCATGTACTTTTTTAAACATTTTTACAAAATTGCCGCTATAATTGTATCCAACCTTTTTAGAAATTTCATCTATACTAAGTTCTGTAGTAGATAATAAATTTTCTGCCAATCCCATACGTATAGAATTTGTATATTCACTTATGGACATATGATATCTTGCCATAAAGCCTGCCTTTAATTTTTGTTCATTTAAAAATACCATTTTACTTAAACTCTTTATAGTGGGAGGATTCAATGCTTCTTTAGTTAATATATCATAAGCCTTCTGCAAAGCCTGAACATCTGAAAAGCTTAAAGTAATATGTCTATCTTTTCCTATCTTTATTTCACCGTAATTTATCTGATTAGTAAAAGCATTTTTTGAAGAAGAAGATACTTCATTATAAATAAGTGCAATAGACTCTATAATTTTACTTTCAAGATATAATGGAGAAAGGTTCTGTGATTCAGCCATACTTCGCAGTTTTTGAATAATTGACAATATTTCAAGAGGCAGATAACGATAAGTATAGTTATCAATAAAATTATCAAAACTCATTACTTCTGGGAAAGCAGGTTTTATTACATCATCAAAATATTTTTTATAAATGGTTATTTCTGCACCATGAAAGTGCTGACCTTTTTTCCATACTTGTTTGCCTCTTATATCTTTTTCTACTACGAAAAAAGAAGAAGGGCTGAAAGAAGAAACAGGATTATTCTCTATTTCAAATTCAGTTTTTCCTTTATATACAGTGCCAAAACGCATTAACTTTTCTTTGTGATCAAATGAAATGGAGAAATCTGAAGGAATAGTGAAGTCTCCAACTCCAAAATCATAATATCCTTTTCTGCTATATTTGATAAAGTATCCAAGCTCAGGTTTATTTTCATTTTTATAAATAGTATAGTTAATCATTTCAAAGGGAGAAAAGGTAATCTTATTGAAAACCTCACTTTGAAATTCATCTGGTGTTTTTGTAATCATTAATATAGCCTTTCTATATTTATTATTATCTATTTTAATATAACATTTTTTATAGTTGTTATTATATCCAATTATTGTTGAAATACTATCATTTATATAGAATTATTTATTTCTATATGGATAAAATAAGCATAGAGAAGTTTTATTATAACATAAATTATTTAAATAGATGATAAAATTATTAAATTAGGTGTACGTGTTGAAATGATAATGACTATCATATACAATTTGTTGAGTAAGATAGCAACAGCATTAATTATTAATGCTCACGGAGGTAGACACAAATGAAGAAAAAATTACTTAAAATATTAGCAGTATCTTGCATGACAGTTATGATGTTTGCAGGATGCGGCAGCGCAGGAAGTTCAGATAGTGATAAAACATCAGGAAATACTGTAACAGTTACAGATGTAAGAGGAGAAGTTGAAATACCAGCAAATCCTCAAAGAATAGTTGATTTAAGCGGTAACAGTGATATTTTATCAATATTAGGTTACAAAGTAATAGGAACAGCAAATAGTGATGCTTATGACTATACTAAATTCCCATCTTATTTAGAAGAAACATTAAAGGGAGCAGAAATTTTAGGATACAGCATGCAGGATACTATGGATGTAGAAGCTGTTATGAACTTAAATCCTGATTTAATAGTTATATCAACAGTTCAGGAAAAAATGTATGATCAATTAAGTGAAATTGCTCCTACAGTTATGATTCAATTAGAAGCTTTAAACTGGAAAGATGATGTAAAAGCTTTAGCAGATGTATTTGATAAAGAAGAATTAGCAGATAACTGGTTAAAAGAATATGAAGAAAAATCAAAAGCAGCTGGAGAAAAAATAAAAGCTGAATATGGTGAAGATACAACTTATCTTTCATTCTTAGCAAGTGGAGGACAATTCTTTATCTTTGATGGAGCAGGATTTGGAAGCGTATTATATGATGATATGGAACTTGGTAAACCAGAAGGAATGCCAGAACAAACAGATATAAGTCTTCCAGTTGTAACATATGAAGGTCTTGCTTCAATTAAGACTGATTACATCTTCTTAATAGCAACACCAGAAGATCTTGCACAATTAGAAAGCAATGCAATATGGAACAGTCTTCCAGCAGTTAAAGATGGAAAAGTTGTAATCTTAGATTCATCACCATACTTTAACCAAGGTTACAGCCCAATAGGAAGAGAATTATTAGTAGATGAAATAGGTGAAATGTTAAATGAAACAAAGTAAGAAATATACAACAATATTTGTAGGTTGTAGTTTGTTACTTCTAGTATTAGGAATGGTTCTAGCCGTAAGGTTAGGATCCGTTCCTATTAGTTTTTCCGACATTTTTGACAGTATATTTAATTATAATGAAACTTTGGAACTTATGTTAGTTCGAGATGTACGTATTCCAAGAGTACTGTCAGTACTTTTAACAGGAGGAATATTAGGAGTAACAGGTGCAATGATTCAAGGTGTTACAAGGAACCCAATAGCAGAGCCATCAATACTTGGAGTAAGCCAGGGAGCAACTTTGGTAATTGCAATTTTTTATGCTTTAGGAATCGCAGTCAATACTACAAATGTAATGATAGCTTCTTTAATAGGTGCATTTATAACAGGAATAATTGTTTTGATGTTTATATCTAAAAAGGCAAATAATAATTCCATTGCAAAGATACTTTTAGCAGGAACAGCCATGAGTACATTCTTTATTTCACTGACTACAATAATAGGACTTTTATCAAATCAGTCACAAATGATAGGGTTCTGGGTGTCAGGAGGATTTAGAAATGCTACATGGGCAGATTTTAAGCTTGTATCAATTGTAGGAGTTATAGGATTTATAATAGCTGTTTCATTGTCACCAAAGATAAACATATTAAATCTTGGAGATGATGTAGCAATTGGTCTTGGTGAAAATCCTGAAAAGATAAGATTCATGACTCTTATGGTAATAATACCAATGTGTGCAGCAGCAGTTGCAGTTGGTAAAAACATAGCTTTTGTGGGACTTATAGTGCCACAGATAGTCAGAAAGATACTTGGAGAGGATTATAGAAGAAATATACCATGTTCATTTTTACTTGGTGCAGTTCTTTTAACTTATGCAGATATCTGTGCAAGAATGATATTTAATCCATACGAAACACCAATTGGAGTATTTACAGCATTAATAGGAATTCCATTCTTCATTTCAGTAGCAAGAAAGGAGAGAGGATAATGAAGAAAAAAAGATTCGGCGTAGTTTTAGCAGTTTTACTTACTTTATTAGTTATCTCCTTTGGAGTTACACTTTGCTGGGGTACATATAAAGTTTCACCAATGGAAGTCATAAACACTCTTCTTGGAAATGGAACAAAGCTTCAGAATACAGCAATATTAAGCATAAGACTTCCTAGACTTTTAGTTGGAGCTTTTGTAGGTATTGCTCTTTCAAGTGCAGGTGCAATACTTCAGACTATAACTAAAAATGATCTTGCAGATACTGGGATAATAGGTATAAATGCAGGAGCAGCAGTTGCAGCAGTATTGTTCATTACATATTCTACTGGAGCGTATTACAGTGAACTTGGTCAGCTTTCTATATTTGTACTGCCAGTAATGGCTATAATGGGAGCAGCAGTTTCTTCATTTATAATATATATGATGTCAAGCAGAGGAGGAATAAGACCTAAAAGGCTTCTATTAATAGGTATAGGTTTAAATGCAGGTCTTAATGCATTTATAACATTCTTTACTTTTAGAGGCGGAGTTGGAGATTATAACAGAGTTCTTATATGGACATCAGGGAGTCTGTGGGGATCTGGTGCAAGTTATGCAAAAGTGATAATTCCAATAGTGACTATATTATTCATGATAGTCTTATTAAATCATAAAAAACTTGATGTTTTAAATCTTTCAGATGAACTTGCATTATCTTTAGGTCTTAACATTGAAAAAGAAAGAAAGAAGTTTTTAAGCATTGCAGTATTACTTGCAGGAACAGCAACAGCATTTGCAGGGAATATAGGATTTTTAGGGCTTTTATCTCCTCATATTGCTAGAAAATTAGTTGGCCCATATCATAAGAAATTTATACCTGTATCTGCAATAATAAGCGTTATTATAATTCTTATTGCAGATGCTGTATCAAGAAACTTATTTTCACCAATTGAAATTCCAGTTGGAATAACAGTATCCATATTTGGAGTACCATATTTTATTTATTTAATGATGAAGGAGAAATAATTATGGAAGCTATCAGTGTAAAAAACTTAAGCGTATCATATGAAAATAACAGTATAATTGAGAATATGGATTTAAGCATACCAAAGGGGAAAATTACAATAATAATTGGAGCAAATGGATGCGGAAAATCAACACTTCTCAAAACTATATCAAGAATAAATAAACCTAAGACTGGTGATATCTTTATAAACAATAAGAATATAAAGAGCATAAAAGAAAAGGATATTGCAAAGGAAGTAGCTTTCCTTCCA
>JBJEJM010000107.1:0-2441 GCA_051878075.1 Clostridium sp.
TTATGTAAAAAACTTTGTGAAAAGCTGGATTTAATGATTGAACTTCATTCTGAGTTACATATTGGGACAAGAGTGGAAATTGAATTTATGAAATGATGTGATAAAAAGAGATGCAGATATGCATCTTTTTTTATCTTACAATATTGTAAGACAGTTGAAAGGATAATCGATATGAGAAAAAATATTATAAATCTATAATAAAACTATAGATTATAAAGCATGGAGGAATTAAATTGGAAAGTATATTAAATGTTGAAAATATAGAAAAGTATTATGGAAATAAAGATAACATAACTAAAGCAATCGATAATATAAGCTTTAGAGTAGAAAAGGGTGAATTTGTTGGAATAATGGGTCCATCAGGAAGTGGTAAAACTACACTGCTTAACTGCATTTCTACAATAGACAATGTTACTACTGGTTCAATTAAAATAGATGGGGATGATATTACAAGACTTAAGGGTAGAAAATTAGAAAATTTTAGACGAGATAAGCTGGGATTTATATTTCAGGATTTTAATCTTCTTGATACATTGACTGCATTTGAAAATATTTCACTGGCACTGACTATTGCAGGAAAAAAGGGCGCAGAGGTAGAAAAGCTTGTAATGAAGGCTGCTGAAAGCCTAGATATAAAACAAGTATTAAGTAAATATCCATATCAGATGTCTGGAGGCCAGAAACAGAGAGTTGCAGCTGCAAGGGCAATAGTAAATAATCCTAAGATAATTTTAGCAGATGAACCAACAGGAGCACTTGATTCTAAGTCTTCAAAAATGCTGCTCAATTCTATTGAAAAGTTAAACAAAGACCTGGAAGCTACTATATTGATGGTAACTCATGATGCCTTTACAGCAAGTTATGCACATAGGATTTTATTTATTAAAGATGGGAAAATATTTAATGAAATTGTAAGAGGAGAAGACTCAAGAAAAGAATTTTTTAAAAAAATCATTGATGTAGTAACAATACTTGGAGGTGACTCTAAAGATGTATTTTAAAATGGCTCTTAATAATGTTAAGAAAAGTGTTAAGGATTATTCTATATATTTTCTTACTTTAACTTTTGCAGTATGCATATTTTATAGTTTTAATTCTATAAATTCTCAAAGTGTTCTTGCAGATTTAAATGAAGGACAAGCGCAATATATAGATATGCTTAATGATATTATGTCAATATTATCAGTAGGGGTATCTGTAATACTTGGATGTCTTATTATATATGCAACTAATTTTCTTATTAAAAGAAGAAAAAAAGAATTTGGAGTATATATGGTTCTTGGAATGAAAAAAAGGTCTATGTCAATAATATTATTTCTTGAAACATTTTATATTGGAATAATATCTCTTGGAGCAGGTCTTATTTTGGGAATGTTTTTAGCTCAGATTCTTTCCATATTGACAGCAAAGCTTTTTGTGCTTGAAATGACAAAATATAGTTTTTCTATTTCATATGAAGCAATTATTAAGACTATTTTCTATTTCAGTCTTATGTATATAATTGTTATGATTTTTAATGTAATATGTGTATCCAGATATAAGCTTATTGACCTATTAAGTGCTGGAAAGAAAAATGAAAAAATAAAAATTAAGAATATATATGTTTCATTTGGTATACTTATTTTATCAATTGCAGCATTAGGATCTGCATATTATTATATAGGAATATCTAGTTTAGATTTTACAAAAAATGAATTTAAGTATTCAATAGCACTTGGAATAATAGGAACATTACTCTTCTTTTATGGAATTTCTTCAGTTCTATTTTATATGGTTTCTAAAAGAGCAGGAATTTATTATAACAATCTAAACTGCTTTAGTATAAGACAGATTTCAAGTAAGTTTAATACAAATTTTCTTTCAATGACGGTAATATGTCTTATGCTCCTTATTACTATAGGATCTCTTGCCAGTGGTCTTGCAGTTAAGGAGTCTATGGAAACTACATTAAAAAAATCTACAAAGTTTGATGCATCTATTATGTGTTCTAGTGTTAATGAAAATAAGGAAAGAATAGATCCAATAGAAGCATTAAAATCATTAGGATATGAATTTGATGAATATTCAGAGAATACTTTAGTAAAAATATATTATTGTGAAGATATAAAGATAAAAGATATTCTTTTAAAATACACTAATGATTCTTATAAAGCAGTAAATGAAATGATGAGCAGTCCTATATTTGATACACCAATTGATATAATACCAATTTCTATATTTAATAATATAAGAGAAATACATGGAGAAAATACTATAGACTTGGCAGATGATGAGATATTAGTAGCTAATAATTATGATTCTCTTAAAGATATAGTTAATGAATTTGTTAAAAATGAAAATAATGTAGATATTGAAGGAAAAAAATATAAGATTAAAGAAAAGAAAGTATTTGATGATTCTCTGTATACATCACCAACAGCAAGTGTATTATTTTCTTTTGT
>JBJEJM010000107.1:2541-4743 GCA_051878075.1 Clostridium sp.
TCTTCATGTAATGAATCTATTGAAAGATATAGTTCACTTAGAAAAATTGGAGCTTCCAAATCAATGATAAATAAGAGTATATTTACTCAGGTATCTATATTTTTTATGTTTCCATTAAGTCTTGCAATAGTCCATTCAATCGTTGGAATAAGAGCAGTAAACAGTTATCTTATGGCTTTGGGATCTTCAAATCAGATAAATGCAATTATAATTACAGCATTAATAATTATAATTGTATATGGTGGTTATTTATATGGAACATATATATCATATAAAAATGTTATAGATAATGAATTTAATTAGGGGTGTTTTAATTTGGGGATTAATCTATATGTTTTAATAATAAAAGCAATAGTTGGCCTAATGACTTACATTGCTTGAATTTTAATATATTAATATTATAAGGCATAGCTAAATCCACGAAGCTGTGCCATTTTGGATTATTTGACAATTAATTACCATAGATATAAAATATATTTTAGACATTAAGATACATTAGAGGAGTGGTTATAATATGATAAAAGAAAATGGTAATATTTCAATTGATACAGAGAATATATTTCCTATTATTAAGAAATGGCTATACTCTGATAAAGACATTTTTATAAGAGAAGTTATAAGTAATGCATGTGATGCAATAAGTAAACTTCAAAGGCTGGCTACTATTGGTGAAGCAAAAGTAGATGAAAATGAAGAATATAAAGTTGTAGTTTCTGTCAATAAGGATAAAAAGACACTAAAGTTCAGTGATAACGGTATAGGTATGACTGAAGAAGAAGTTAAAAAGTACATAAATCAGGTTGCATTTTCAGGAGCAACAGACTTTATGGAAAAATATAAAGATAAAATGGATGAAGGAAAAGATATAATAGGACATTTTGGTCTTGGATTTTATTCAACATTTATGGTATCTACAAAAGTTCAAATAGATACACTATCATTTAAAGAAGGTGCAGAACCAGTTAAATGGGTATGTGAAGGTGGAACAGAATATGAAATAACATCTTCAGAAGAAAGAACTACAAGAGGTACTACAATAACATTATATCTTGATGATGAAAGTACTGAATTCTTAGAAGAATATAAAGTAAGACAGATAATAGAAAAATATTGTTCTTTCTTACCTACTGAAATATATTTAGAAGATGAAAATAAACCAAAAGAAGAACCAAAGTATGAAACAAAGAAAAAAGAAGATGGAACAGAATATAAGGAATTGGTAGAACCAGAAGCACCAAAGCCTTTAAATGATACTCATCCATTATGGATGAAGAAACCAAGTGAATGTACTGATGAAGAGTATAAAGAATTCTATAGAAAAGTGTTTATGGATTTTAATGAACCATTATTCTGGATTCATTTAAATGTTGATTATCCATTTAACTTAAAAGGAATATTGTATTTCCCTAAATTAACTCATGAAGTTGAATTAAGAGAAGGTCAGGTAAAACTATACAATAATCAGGTATTCGTTGCGGATAATATTAAAGAAGTTATTCCAGAATTCCTTCTATTATTAAAGGGAACTATTGACTGCCCAGATTTACCATTGAATGTATCAAGAAGCTTCCTTCAAAATGATAGGGATGTGGCTAAGATTTCTAACCATATTATTAAAAAAGTTGCAGATAAGTTAGTTGACTTATTTAAAAACAGCAGGGAAGAATTTAATAAATTCTGGCCTGATATTCAGATATTTATTAAATATGGATGCTTGAGAGATGAAAAATTCTATGAAAAAATTAAAGATATAATAATCTTTAAGAATTTAAAAGGTGAATTTGTAACATTAAAGGATTATCTTGAAGCAAATAAAGATAAGCACGAAAATAAAGTATATTATGCTAATGATGAAAAACAGCAGTCACAATATATAAAAATGTTTAAAGAATATGATCTTGATGCATTAATATTAGATTGTAGCTTAGATGACCACTTTATCACATTCTTAGAAATGCATGAAAATGGGGTTAAATTTAAAAGGATAGACTCAGATATTTCAGATACATTAGGAAGTAAGACTGATGAGAATGATGAAGCTCAAAAGACTATTAATAAAGAAATTGAAGATATATTTAAAAATGCATTAGGTGATAAGGTAACTAAACTTTCAGTTGAAGCATTAAAAGACGAAAAAACTTCAGCAATGATTTTAGTTTCAGAAGAATCAAGAAGAATGGCTGAAATGAGCAAAATGTATGC
>JBJEJM010000108.1:0-4700 GCA_051878075.1 Clostridium sp.
AGGACGCCATACATGAAAAAGAAAATATTAACATTATTAATGTCAGGAATAATGGCATTTGGACTTATTGGATGCGACAGTGCATCTATGAATAAGGATTCTGAGGAAGGCAGAAAATTAGAAGAAGTCAATGTTGTATTAGACTGGTATCCTAATGCAGTTCATAGCTTTATTTATACTGCAATTGAAAAAGGATATTATGAAGAAGAAGGTCTAAAAGTGAATATTCAATTTCCTTCAAATGCAAATGATGCTATTTCTATGACAGCAGCAGGCAAAGCTGATCTTGGAATATATTATCTTCAGGATGTTGCAATAGCAAGAGGAAATGAAAAAATACCAGTAAAAGCAGTGGGTACAATTGTACAGTCACCAATCAGCATTATATTATCACTTAAAGATAAGAATATAACTAATCCTAAAGACTTAGTAGGCAAGAAAATAGGATATGGTGGAACTGCATTATCAGAAGGAATAATTTCCACTATGCTTGAGAATGTAGGAGAAGATCCTAAAAATGCTGATGTAGTAGATGTAGGTTTTGACTTAATGAGCTCAATGACTACAGGAAAAGTTGATGCAACTATTGGATGTCTTGTAAATCATGAAGTTCCTCAAATGGAGGAAGAAGGCTTTGAACTTAATTATTTCTTCCCAAATGAATATGGTGTTCCAAATTATTATGAATTGGTTTTTGTCACAGGTGAAAATACCCTTAGCAAGAATAGTGAAAAGATATCTAAATTCTTAAGAGCATCTAAAAAGGGATTTGAGGATATGAAAAATAATCCTGATGAATCATTAAAAATACTTCTTGATAATCAAAATGCAGAAAACTTCCCTTTAAGTGAAAGTGTTGAAAAGAAAAGTATGGATACTCTGCTTCCTGTAATGGAAACTGAAAATGCTCCTTTCTTATATCAGGATACTAAAGTATGGCAGGATAATATAGACTGGCTTGTGAGCAAGGGGCTTCTAAATGAATCATTTGATGCATCGGAAATAGTTGAGAATCTGGAATATTAAATTTCAAAATTAATAAAAATAATTAAATAGATATAATCGACAAAAAAGCATTTTCTTATCTTAAGAAAATGCTTTTTTGTATATTTTTAAGATATATTTTGAAAATTTTTTTAAGAAAATTTAATTAAACTATTCTATAATAGTAAAAAATATTATATACTAGGTACTTGGGTGTATAACCTGCATACTTTTTCTAAAAAAGTGGTATTAAAAAGGTAATAATATCAATAATAAGTATTATGAGAGTTATATGAGATGAGTTTTATATGGGAATAGCAGATATTTTAATTTATAATGGAGGCATTATATAATGAAGAATAAAATTATAGTTGTTTTTATGATAATAATTACATCTTTATTGTTTACTATGTGTGGCACTAAAAATAGTAATGATAACATAGGTCAGGTATCAGTCTATGATGGAACAATAACACTTCATAATATGAATTATAATGAAGAAAGCAATATATATGATGTGAATTATCAAAAGGAACTTTTAAATCAAGTAAAGAAGTTGAAAAAGTCAGAAAAATTCACTTTAGATAATCCGCTTGTTATTATAAATCCTTTTGAAACTAATACAACAGGCATTTATTTATATTTTAAAACTGACAAGAAATCCTATGCAGAATATAATGTTCATATTAATGTAGATGAAGATGAGGATGAAATAGTAGATTTCTCAAGAGTACTATATAATGGAAAAAGAGACAATTTTACAAAGGAACATGAATATACACTTATAGGTGGAGTTGCAGGAAAAGAAAATATAATCACTATTAATCTGTATGATGAAAAATCGAATCTTTATGCAGCAAAAACATTTAAAATTACACTTCCTGAATTAGATGAAGGTTCAGATTATGTGTTAACAAAGGAAGATGGAGTTTCTACTGAAGAACTAAGTGATGGATTATTTGTAACAATGGGTCATATTAATAATGAATTCAAGAATTCAAATACATATTACTATGATAATGATGGAATATGCAGAGCACAGATTAAACTTGATGGTTATAGAATAGATAACATGCATTTTAAAGATGATCTTATGTATATAAGTGTAGACACAAATAAGATTGCAGCTGTAAACAGACTTGGATATGTTGAAAAAGTTTATGATCTTGGGCAATATGAAATGCATCATGACTTAATTTTCGGTAATAAAAATGATATGCTTGTACTTGCAAGTAATACAGAAAGTGATTCTAAAGAAGACATAATTTTAAGTGTAAATCTAAAAAAAGGTACTGTCAAAGAAATCATTGATTTAGGAAGTTTATTTCCAGATATAAAAGAAAAAGCAGTTATTCCAGAAGGAAGTGCTAAGTTAGACTGGATTCATGTGAACAGTATAGAACTAGAAGATAATAATACTATTTTAATAAGTTCAAGAGAATTATCTACAATAATAAATATTACAGATATATATATGAATCCTAAAGTCAAGTATTTAATTTCTGATAAGGCAATCTGGCAGGATACTGATTACTATGATTTAGTGTTTGATAAGACTGAAGATTTTAAAGATCATGGAGGACAGCATTCGCTTAATGTGGTACATGATGATTCTTTAGATGAGGGACAGTATTATTTATACTTCTATAACAATAATACAGGAGTATCTTCATATTATCCAGACTATGAATGGGTTCAGCCTAGATCAGAAGATAATGACAGCCCTTCAATGTATTATAAATATTTAATAGATGAAAATGAAAAAACATATTCTCTAGTCAAGGAAATTGTATTACCACCTTCTAGATATATAAGCAGTGTACAAGAATATAAGAATCATATTATTACTGACAGCGGTCAGAGTTATACAATATGTGAATTTGACAGCAATGATGAACTTATTGCACAGTTCACTATTGAAGAAAAAATGTGGGGACTTTATCGTACATTTAAGCATGATTTTAATAATTTTTACTTCTATGATAAACAATAAAATTTGTTTACTCACTTATAGCACATAAATCATATAATACTTTATAGTAATTTTGTGAGTGTGTATGATGAAATATTTTAAATGGATAAAAAATAAGACTAGAGGTGAAAATCAAAAGCTATCTTTTACAAGGGGAGACGCTTTAAAGATTGCTGAAAAATTAGGAATTGATTTTTCAAAGGAAAAATTTGATTTAGAAGAGTTCTATAAAGGAATCAATGTTGAATTAGAACATGGAACAAGATTTCCTAATACAAATGTAACTAATAATGACCCAATACTTACTGGAATGATAGCTCTTGCACATCTTTTGGAATTTCCAGATTATTATAAAAGATTATCAGTATTAGAAGAAGAAGCTAAAAAGTACTGGAGTATAAAATAATAAAATATATAGTTAAACTTTAAATTAATTCTTGTTGAAAAACCAGCAATTTTAATGATTGCTGGTTTTTCTAACATATAAACAAATAAACTTAAAATAGTATGTTTATTTATTAATATATGTGGTAAAATAATATTAAGTAATAATTATTATTAATAAGTAAATAAGTATTAATGAATATATAACATATAAACGGAGGATATAAATATGTTGAATATAGGATGTCATTTATCCACATCAAAAGGTTTTTATAATATGGGAAAAGAAGCTCTATCTATTGGAGCAAATACTTTTCAGTTTTTCACAAGAAATCCTAGAGGCGGAAAAGCCAAAGATATAGATGAAGATGATATAAAGAAATTGATAACACTTATGGAAGAAAATAATTTTTCTAAGATTCTTGCTCATGCTCCTTATACATTAAATGCATGTTCTAAAGATGAAAGCACAAGAGAATTTGCATTTGAAATGATGCAGGATGATCTTAAGAGAATGGAGTATCTTCCTAATAACTTATATAACTTTCATCCAGGAAGTCATGTAAAGCAGGGAACTGAAATAGGAATTGAATTTATTGCAGAACTTTTAAATAAAGTTTTGAAAAAAGAGCAGACAACAAAAGTTCTTCTTGAAACTATGGCTGGAAAAGGAACAGAAGTTGGAAGAAGCTTTGAAGAAATTGCAGAAATAATAAGCAGAGTTGAATTAAAGGAACATATGGGAGTATGTCTTGACACATGTCACGTTTATGATGCAGGTTATGACATAGTTAATGATTTAGATAAAGTACTAGATGAATTTGACAGAATAATTGGACTTGACAGATTACATGCAATTCACTTAAATGACAGCAAAAATCCATTTAACAGTCACAAAGACAGACATGAAAAGATAGGAGAAGGCTCAATAGGATTAGAGGCAGTTACAAGAATTATAAATCATCCTAAATTACAAGGTATTCCTTTCTTTTTAGAAACTCCAAATGAACTTGATGGATATAAAAGAGAAATAGAAATACTACGAAATGCATATAATGACTAGATCATTAAATTACATAATATTGAGTTAAAAGTTCTTATAAAAATTTAGAACCTGAAAGTGATTTTAAAGAATTCTTTCAGGTTTTTTGTTTACTTAAAAATGCATAAATTCATCTTAAAATTCGAATAATATAAAATACAGTTGTTCCTTAAAACTTTTAAATCTTAACAAGTATAGCTTTGGGAATATTTACATTGCTGACTAAAAGTAAAAATACCTAGAGAAACAATTTATAAATCAATATTTTAAAGCAGGTGAATTTATGAAGAAAAGAGATTATGAAGAGTATGAAAGAAT